>NZ_QULJ01000016.1:0-31524 GCF_003481505.1 Clostridium sp. OM05-5BH
CTTTCTTTTTGTTCCCTTTAATTAGCCATAAACTGCTTGACCCCTTGTGATTTTGCCCCTGGGTTATCATTTCCGTATCCCTCAAGAAGATTGATAACGCCCCATACTGCCACGCCTGCTCCGATTGCGGTTACAACGGTCTTTAATCCTGTTACTGCTGATGTAAAAAATGCCATATTCAGTTACCTCGTTCTTTCCGAAAATTTATTTTTTGCAAAAAATAAGGAGCATTGCTTTCTATCCGCAAAACTCCTGTACCTCTGGACATCGTGTCCAAATGTTCCTATTCAGTTGTATCCGGGGAAATCTCCCCGCATTCAAAGGCTTCATCTACCTTTGTCTTTTCTGTGACCTTCAAGTGGTGCAGATGTTTCACATACTGTTCCATATCAAAGGCATTTTTCTTGTCATAATCGGACAGCTCTTTGTACCGCTTGTGCTTCGTTATATCGAATTTATCCGAGAAAAATGGTCTGACACCTCTAAGCTGCATAATACATTTCCCGCCATCCATGACAGCAATCTCATCTTGGCTCATCAGTTCCTTTCCGGTCTTTTGGTAATTCAGACCGTAGGACTGGCTCGTCCCCCTCGTATCCGAGGTGTTGTACAGGTCAATGGTTTCTTTCCCCAATACCTCTGCTAATTCCTTTAGGGTGGTCTTTTCCTTTCCTCCGAGAAACAGCGTAGTGTCGCAGTTGCCCTCTATGGTATCGGCATTGTCCCTGTAAATCGCTTTGAGCTGTGATTTTGACTGCAAAATAATAGAAGCTGATATTTCCCTGCTTCGGATCGTAGCAATCAGCTTCTCAAACTGTGGAATCTGCCCGATGTTCGCAAACTCATCAAGGAGCATACGCACATGAACCGGGAGCCTTCCGTTATAAACATCGTCTGCCTTGTCGCAAAGCAAATTAAAGAGCTGGGAATACATGATAGACACCACAAAGTTAAACGTAGCATCTGTATCAGAAATAATAACGAACAACGCTGTTTTTTCCTCTCCCAGCGTGTCAAGCTCCAGTTCATCATATTCCATCAGGTCACGCAGCTCTTTTATATCAAATGGTGCTAACCTCGCACCGCAGCTAATCAGAATCGACTTCGCTGTTTTTCCTGCCGCAAGCTTATATTTCTTATACTGCCTTACAGCAAAATGGTTCGGGTCTTTTTCCTCCAGCTCCTCAAAGAGCAGATCAACAGCATTTTTGAAGTTTTCATCGTCCTCTCTTGCTTCACTTGCATCAATCATATCAATCAGCATGGCGAAATTCTGTTCTTCCTCCGGTGCTTCGTACCAGATGTATGCAATCAATGCTGTATAATAGAGTTTTTCTGCTTTGACCCAAAAGTCCTCACCGGATTGCTGCCCCTCTCCTTTTGTGTTGACTATGATTGTGTTGACGAGTTTCAAAATGTCCTTTTCGCTCCGCAGATAAGCAAATGGATTATAATGCATGGATTTTGCAAAGTTTATGGTGTTGAGGACTTTAATCTTATACTTGCCCCGCTTCAGCATCTTCCCACATTCCACTAAGATTGTGCCTTTCGGGTCAGTGACGCAATAGGACGAGTGCATCTGCATCAGGTTCGGCTTCACGAAAAATCTTGTTTTACCGGAGCCGGAACCGCCAATCACAAGAATATTTTTATTTCTTGCATACTTCGGTTCTTTCGGTCTGCCGGACATCATCAGACGCTCCGTAGCGGTCAGAAGAATATTATTTTCAAATACAGAATCCATATATGGCTCTATATCTTTGGCATTCCCCCACCGTGCAGAACCGTATTCCACACCCTGCCGGAATTTCTTGGCATTCTTCGCCTTATAATAAACAATGAATTTTAAGGCAACGCCTCCGGCGATTCCAATCAGCAAATCACTCAGAAAAAAACTGGGGAACGGATTGGAAAACATCCTGTCCATTTGGCTCATTACTACCATCATCTTGTCAGACGCATTACTGCCCTCTGCCACTCTCCATAAAAATGCTGCCTTATTACAGAAGTACCCGGCAAGCACATAGGGAAGATTCAGCAGTATCAGCTTTTTAACATCTGCACTTTTTGCTTTTTCCTTCAGCTTTTTGGGGACAGCATTTAAATCTTTGGTAATGCCTGCTATGATATTAGTCATAGGCTCTGCCCCCTGTCCTTATTCTTTTCCCGGCTCCGTTCTTTGTTCTGATCCTTTGATACCA
Organism: Clostridium sp. OM05-5BH; assembly: GCF_003481505.1. NCBI lineage: Bacteria > Bacillati > Bacillota > Clostridia > Eubacteriales > Clostridiaceae > Clostridium > Clostridium sp. OM05-5BH. Next base: position 2,202 of record NZ_QULJ01000016.1, read on the forward strand.
CATCCCGGAAATGCTTTAATTTCTGCCTTACAGAAGTCCTACTGTTCTTTTTCTCATTTCCATAAACAAATTCCTTAAATGCCTGTGCCACAGCATCGGCATCCCTGCCCTTGAAAAATACCAGATACTTCGGTGGCTCGGTGGTCTTATCCTTTTTCACAGCAAAATCAACATTGTATTTACGAGCTACCCGCTCAAAGGATTTGATATTGCCATCTGTGATTTCAATGGATGAAGCACCTGCACCCTCGCCCACCAGTTCCTTAACCGACACTTTCCCATGCGTTTTCTGTGCCTGTTTTCTGCAATGATTCAGATACATTCTCATGGCAGATTTCAGGATATTGGCATCCAGCTTTGCAGCCTTAATCACAAGGGCGATTGTTTTCTGCGTTACTTCTTCCTGCATCTGTACCTCCTTCTTTCCTTTTTACTGCTGTTCCTTCAGGGCGGAACAAGCAGCCGATGTAGTAAATATTTCATGTTCTCTCCTTTCCGCTTCTGGACATCGTGTCCAAAAATTCTGATTTACAGGCAGCCTGCTCTGATACAGTCCTCGTACTCCCTTAATGCTTCCTCTGTATCTGCATCCACAGATAACTGGATACGAACAAAATCATGCAGCGTTCCCGCTAAAAGAAAATCCTTATAAAGCCGCCCAAAATCCTCAACAAACTTCTTTATCAAATGTTCCGGATCATCTCCAGCATGATATTGTACATAAATCTGACTTCTGCCTGTGTTTCCCAGCATATCCGTCAACTGATACGTCAGCTCTCCTGTCTGCTTGACCGAAATCTGAATCAGATTGTAATTCTTTCTCAATTTAAAATAGCTACTATGATACTCCGACGTTATTGTGATGTTTGGATTTTCTTCCAGTTCCATCACAACATCTGCCAGTTTTCCCAATAACGCTGCGGCTGCTTTTTTCTGAAATTCTCTCTTTTTCATTTCATCTGACCTCCATCCGGCTTCTGGACATCGTGTCCAAAAGCAATAAAAAAGGGCAGCTACAAATCTTTCGACTCATAACTGCCCTGACGCTGTTTTCTGTTTTTCCATGCCCTATTCCTTATATCGAATGACAGGGCACTGTTTTTGTTTATTTCCTATTTTTCTCCGCTCCAAGGCAAACACCATATCTCCGGTTCGCTCAAAAAAGCCGATGTCCTTTTTCCAGCTCATTCCACATTTGCAATGCTGCAAACCAATAAACTGCTGTTTCATTCTCCTGCCGCATACCGGACACCGCTTATTACTGCTTCCCTTTTTCTTTTTCGGCACATCCTCCTTTTTCTCCTTCGGCGGCTTTTCTTCCGGTATCCCATTTTCCGCAATACGAAGCTCATATCGTGGCAATTTTAAAAGATATGCTCGGTAAACCTCTTCATACGGAACCCAGATTGCAAGAGATTTCAGTTTTTCATAAATCCGGTCAATAATCTGCTTTGCTACCTCCTCATTTGGTATCTCTCCATTTTCCTTATAGAAAATGCAGGTTTCCCGAAACATCCAGTCTGCTATTTTCATCTTCTGCTTCTGTTTTAAATCCTTATAGGTCTTATTCGGCTGTTTCTGCTGTTTATATGCCAGTGAATGATGATTTGGTTTCATACAATCCCTCTTTCGGACAAATTCTGTTCAAAGCCATTATAACAAAATTTATGCCTGTATCAAATATTTCCGGTACATTTATTTCAACAGCATAACCGTACACATCTGTGCATGGAACAGACCATTCTCCACCGTAACATTATCAAGCAGCAATGCCTGAAACAACACATTCCTCACATTTTCAAGACTGACGATTTTCTGTTCATTCTCCGGCAGATGTACAAACTCCACACCGTCCTCCACAGCAGATTTTCTTGCGGCTTCACAATGAGTAAAAAGTCCCAGAATATACTTATTTGACATGGCAAAAGCATAGGTTTTCTGTCCATCATATACAATCTGGTACTTCTCCGCTGCTCCTTCCGGCAGACTGAAAACGCACTGCACTATTTCTAAACAAACCTTACCTGCATAGTCCGGTTTCAGTTTATTTTTATAGCGTTGTATTTTCCACTGGATTTCACTACGCTCCACAGGGGAATGGGTACGCTTAAACTGAATTTTCCGGCACAACATATCCAAATCCATATACACGTTATTTCCTACAAGATGCTCCGTATATCCTCTATATTCCCCCAACCGCAACAAATACGAAAGCACCTCATTCAGCTTTTCCTCTGATTCTATGAACTGAAACGGTTTTTCTCCAAATTCCAGATATTCAAACTGTAATGGGCAGCTCCCTTTCTCTATCTCCCGTTCCATAACTCTTTTTACATCTCGTAATGATTCCATTTTGCTCCTTTCCGCTTCTGGACATCGTGTCCAAAAGCAATAAAAAAAGGGCAGCTACAAATCTTTCAATTCATAACTGCCCTGACGCTGTTTTATTTCAGTTCTATTTCTGCCATTTTTGCAAATACTGCTTTTTGCTCTAAAAGCTCTTTCTGTTTTTCCTCCGGCAGACATTTGAAGATTTCCTCATATCCCATTTCCAGCATCGGCGTTCCCTTTGCGAAGAGATAGAGCCGGGTATCAAGCCATTCCTGCCATAAGTCCTCAAACATACTCTCACTGTCTGTATAGGTTATAACATCATTAAATCCATACTCCGGTGTGTAATATTGCAGCTTCACAAAACCGTACCGTCCTACATCCAATACCAAAATGCTTTCCAGCTCATACAGTTCTGCATAGGCTGCGGCAACCTTTTTGCACCGTTCCCGTTCTATGTCTGTAATGTAACTTTTCTCCACAGTTGCAAACCTCCTGTTTCGAGGCATCGTGCTGCCTCTTATTCAATCTTCCGTGTTTCTATTTCAAAAACACTTCCGTCCCTTGTTTTTATTGTAAAAATATTTGCGGCATCAGAGGTATCTATATCCTCAATCCCTAAAGCCACATCATTTTCATCTAATACTTCGTATAGCTGATCCTTAAACTCATTATGTTCCATAACTTTTTACTCTCCTTGTATGTTTTATGGTGCGTACACGCACCATATTATTATATGTTTCATGCACTTAGAATACAAGTGTGGAAAGGAGCTTTCAGTATGATTAAATACGATCCGCTTTGGCGTACGCTAAAGGAAAAAGGAATCAGCCAGTACCAGCTTATCAAAGATTATGGCATTGATAAAGCACAGCTTCAGCGGCTTCGGCAGAACCTTGTTGTAAAAACGCTTATTTTAAACAGGCTTTGCCAGATACTTAACTGCCGGATTGAAGAGATTATGGAATACGTCCCGGATGATAATTAAAGGTGTTGTTCTGATTGATGAACAATGCCTTTTTCATTTTCGCTTTTCATCTGCACCTTTGGACATCGTGTCCAGAAGTATCACTGATTATCTTTATTATCTCCATCAGCACCATAACCATTCTCAGAATTACAACCACACCGCCAATCAGACCACCTACAATACAGTTCAGTGCCAGTATTCCTATACTTCCTGCAATTCCGAAATTTTTTGGTATGAGAATCATACACATTTTTCTGATCCCATAAGGACAGCCGACCAGTACCCAATACAGGAAAAAATCAAATCCTTCTGCTTTTCTGCAAATCGGATAACAGGTTATCATCCAAACTGCCAGCAACGATACCGGAAGCACAATTTTAACCAATATTCTTTTCATTCCAGCCACCTCCGTACATATCATGCTGTACCTCCTGCTGATAATAATGATTCATCGTTGAGGGTGCATTATAAAGAGCTGTTACCATATATGCCTTGATATTTGCAATTTTCGTAGTTGTTTCCTGCATACATCCTATCACATATTCCAAATGGGAGCTATTCAGTTTGAGGAACTTTGATTTTACAAGCTCATATGGATAATCATTTCCACCGATTTTAACAGTCTTATGCTTCACACATACAATCTCGCAGATTACCTCATACAATTCCTCATACAGCCCTTTGTCCTGCCATCTGCCATATTTCATGTGATGTTCGTACTCAATATTCTCTTTGATGATTTCCATGTAAGCATTGACATCTTCCATCACATCAATCTCCCCTTCCAACTCACTGCCGGATTGATTGATAGGATTGATATAATTCCTATCAATATTACTCTGGTTAGTATGATTATAGTTAGTATAATTAGGGTCTGCTTTTTGAACTTCCGCAAGTTCAGATATTGTACTTCTTGAAGTAAAATTTTTAGACTTCTGGAAGTCTGCTTTTTGAACCTCTTGAAGTTCAGTTTCTGAACTTCTGGAAGTATAACTTTTAGAACTCTTGAGGTTCAAATCCTGAACTTCTGTGGAAACATCAGCATTTGCAGGCGTTTCTTCTTCTGCTTCTCCTATTGTGGCAAAATTCTTTACATAAATAATATCCGGTTTTCCAAGTCCCCTGCGTTTCTTTTCGATCAATCCTATCCCATTATCACTGTCCAACTCTTTCATAATCTTAACACAGGTTGCTTTTGCACATCCCAAATCCTCCATGACATTATCAAGAGTATAAATGATATAGGCTCTGTTTTCTTCATCCAACCAGCCATTTTTCATAGACAGTGACATACGGTCAAGCATCAGACCGTACAGGAGCTTGGCATCGCTGCTAAGCCCCTTGAAACGCTCGTCTTTAATCAGCAACCGAGGAACACGATAAAAGGAAAACTGTTCTGCTTCAATCCCATAGTAATAATCAAACTGTATCTGTTTACCCATTTTACCGCACCCCCTTTACTGTTTCTTCTGCCATTCCTCCAATAATTGCAGGATAATCCCCTCAATCTCTTCGCTGGAGTATTCCTCTGAAAAAAACTGGCTGATTTTTTCAGACTTGATTGTAACTTTCCTCTCTTTCGGCTTTTCCTCGGTCAGTATCAGACGCACCATCGGCAGCGTCAGTTCGCCGCTTTTCCCATATTCCTTCAGCTTGGCAGACTGTACTGTGGAAATATTTGCTCCGCTTTCCTCAAGGATTACCAGCACCCACTGTTGTGCATCTTCCGACAGAAAGGAAATGTCAACACCCTGTACCAGACCGATTTTCTTTCTGTCAACCAACTCTAGCAGCTCATCGGACAGCCTTGCAAGCCAGATATACCGTTGCACCGTCTTTCCGCTTTCTCCGGCAGCTTCTCCTACCTCGTCAAGCGTATTTCCGTTTCCTTTTCTGCCCTGATGCTTCATAGCCTCGTATTTCATGGCATAAGCTTTCGCCTTCTCACTTGGCAGAATGTCCTCACGCTGAATGTTGGAATCCACCATGATAATCGTAGCTTCATCGTCTGTATAATTGCGGACTATCACAGGCATATCCTCTTTTCCTGCCCGTTCTGAACCTCGTTTTCTGCGGTGTCCGGCTATGATTTCATAGCCACCCTCTGCCCTCGGTCTTGCAATTCCCGGTACGAGCACCCCATACTTACTGATGCTTTCCGTTGTTTCTTCCATTTTTTCATCGTCCAGTACACGGAACGGATGATTTCTAAACTCATGCAAATCCGTGAGCTTGGCTCTGATAATCTGCTCTTCGCTCCCTGTCTTTTCTTCTGCATTTCCAAATAAATCATCATAACTGCTTAATTTTACCTTTGCGGCACTTCCTGCTTTACTCATTCCCAAGCACCTCCTCCGTCAAAGACTGATAAGCAGCGGCTACTTTGCCTTTCGGATCATGTTCGTAGATACTGACACCCTCTGCGGAAATCTCTGCCGCACGGACGGAAATGGGAATACTGTTTTCAAATATCCGCACCTTGCTACCGTAATTCTCCACCAGTAATGCAGTAATGTCCTTTGCATAATTGGTTCGAGCATCCACCATTGTCAGCAGAATCCCCTCAATCATCAGCTTCGGGTTAATCTGTCTCCTGACCTTTCCTATGGTCTTAATAAGCTGCTGCAACCCTTTTGCCGGAAGATATGCCGCCTGCACTGGAATCAGAATACTGTCCGCACAGGCAAAAGCGTTTATAGTAATCATGCCGAGAGAGGGCATACAGTCAATCAGAATATAATCATAATTATCCTTTACCAGCTCTATGTAGGAACGCATCACAAGCTCTCTGCTCATCACATTTACAAGTGATACTTCCAGACCGGAAAGCTCAATGTTTCCCGGCATCAGGTCAATTCCCTCTTTGTGTTTCAGGATACCATAATCCGCTTCCATATCTTCATCATTGATGATATTGCCAAGTGCTGTTGCAAGTGTTTCCTCTAGCTTGTCCGGCTCTGTGAAGCCAAGACTGTCTGTCAGACTGCCCTGTGCATCGGCATCAATCAGCAGGACTTTCTTGCCCTGTTTTGCCAATCCTATGCCTAAATTACTGGTTGTGGTGGTCTTGCCCACACCACCTTTTTGGTTTGCGATTGCGATTATTTTACACATGATAGATTCTCCTTTGTTTTCTGCTATTTTTCTGCTACGTTTCTTTTCTTTACTTCTACATACGCCCTGTAAAATTTCTTCGTTCCCTTATTCGGATACATCTCGGAAAACTCCGTTACTTCCACTTTCGGATTCCTCTGCAAAATCTTTCCGAACCACTTAATATCATTCTTTGTTCCCATCAATCTGACTTTTAACATTAGTCTGTTCCTCCCAATAAGGCATACAGCTTATGGTTGTATGTGGCATATTCCGGATACCGAATCTGAATTGCCTGCCAGAAATATGGTGCATAAGCACAGCAGAATATTTCCTCCACCGTGTACTGCCTGCACTCGTCCACCTGTTCTTCTGCATCTTCATAATCGGAAACACTTGGTGTTCCATTGCAATACAGATTGAATGCCATTCTGATCACTCTCACACTTCCACTGGTCTGCCAGCCTTCGTGTAAACACTCTGTTATTACGCATCCTGTTTTGAAATCATAAATTCTGTAAACATTTCTTCTGGTATCATCGCTGATCCCAAGACAATAGCAGAGTGCCTTGTGGTAAACATCCTGATACCGGACTTCCTTTAACTTCTCGTAGTAGAATTTCTCATGTGCATCGCTGATAAAAATAATCTTTTCTTCCTTTTTGGTTTCTGCTCCTAACGCTGTACTTGTCATAATAGAACCCTCCTTGTGTTATTTTGATTTTGTTTTGACCATAACAACAGAAAAAGGACACTCTCCGTTTTATTGGAAAATGTCCTTTTAATAGCATTCAACTATTAAGTTTTGAAAGGTTCTGATTTCTAAAACATCCCTTTTCAGTCCATATTAGTCCACCGAATGACACAAATTTGATGTCAATTTGATGTCAAACACTCGATAAACTCATAAAAGTCTATGGATTTTCTGATTCTTAGTACAACTTCGCACCTGCCGGAATCCGGTCATTCACCATGAGAAGATTTAATCCCTCATGTCCATCTTCCTCGTGTACTGCTGAAATCAGCATACCCTCGGAATCAATGCCCATCATCTTTCTCGGAGGCAAATTTACGATTGCAATCGCTGTCTTGCCAATCAGATCTTCTGGCTCGTAATACTCGTGAATACCGCTTAAAATCGTGCGTTTCCGGTCTGTTCCGTCATCCAGAGTGAACTTTAAAAGCTTCTTTGACTTCGGTACTGCTTCACATTCCAGAATCTTTACTGCACGGAAATCAGCCTTTGCAAAGGTATCGAAATCAATCATTTCTTCAAACAATGGTTCGATTTTTACGTTGGAGAAATCAATCTTTTCTGCAACCTTTTCCTCTGCCACAGCAGCATTTTCTACTGCCTTTTCAGCCTTCCCTTCGCCCTTCTTAGCGTCTAAGGACTTCATTGTCGGGAACAGCAGTACGTCACGGATTGCCTGGGAATCGGTCAGCAGCATAACCAGACGGTCGATACCGTATCCGATACCACCTGTCGGCGGCATACCGATCTCCAGTGCATTCAGGAAGTCTTCATCCGTATGATTTGCTTCCTCATCGCCAGCAGCAAACGCCTCTTCCTGTGCTTTGAAACGTTCTCTCTGATCGATCGGATCATTTAACTCAGAGTATGCGTTACACATCTCGCGGCCGTAGATATACATCTCGAAGCGCTCAACCAGCTCCGGATTGGACGGTTTTCTCTTGGTCAGCGGAGATACCTCAACCGGGTGATCCATAACGAAGGTCGGCTGAATCATCTTCTCCTCGCAGAACTCCTCGAAGAACAGGTTGATGATATCACCCTTCTTATGGCGCTCCTCAAATACAACATTGTGCTCTCTTGCGATTGCCTTTGCTTCCTCGTCAGTTTTAACAGTGTTGAAATCAACGCCGGAGTATTTCTTAACTGCATCGATCATGGTGATGCGCTCGAACGGCTTGGACATATCAATCACAGTGCCGTTATAGCTGATGACAGAACTTCCGCAGACTTTCTCAGCCAGGTAGCGGAACATACTCTCGGTCAGTTCCATCATGCCCTCGTAGTCGGTGTATGCCTGATACAGCTCCATCAGGGTAAATTCCGGGTTGTGACGGGTATCAACACCCTCGTTACGGAATACACGGCCAATCTCGTAAACACGCTCTAAGCCGCCTACGATCAGTCTCTTTAAGTAGAGTTCCAGAGAAATACGCAGTTTTACATCTTCATCCAGAGCATTATAATGGGTCTCAAACGGACGTGCAGCCGCACCGCCGGCATTAGCTACCAGCATCGGAGTCTCCACTTCCATAAATCCGCGTCCATCCAGGAAATTGCGGATCTCCTTGAGGATCTGAGAACGTTTTACAAAGGTGTCTTTTACTTCCGGATTCATGATGAGATCCACATATCTCTGACGATAACGGATATCCGTGTTGGTCAGTCCGTGAAATTTCTCCGGCAGAATCTGCAGACTCTTGGACAGCAGTACGATGGACTCTGCGTGAACGGAGATCTCTCCCATCTTGGTGCGGAATACGGTACCTTTGATTCCGACAATATCACCGATATCCATCTTCTTGAAATCTTTATAAGCCTCTTCGCCTACGCTGTCTCTGGCAACATAAGACTGGATATTGCCCTTTAAATCCTGCACATTGCAGAAAGATGCCTTACCCATCACACGTTTGGACATCATACGTCCTGCGATCGTAACCTCTTTGCCATCCATCTGCTCAAAGTTATCCTTGATCTCGCTGCTGTGTGCAGTTACATCAAATTTTGTAATCTGGAACGGATCCTTTCCGTTGTCCTGAAGGTCTTTCAGTTTCTCGCGGCGCACCTTTAATAACTGATTTAAGTCCTTCTCCTCGTTCTTATTCTGCTGATTCTGCTCTGCCACTTTCTCTTTCACTCCTTCGTCTCTTTATGATACTCGCTGGATGTCCAGGATCTTGTACTGGATAACGCCCGCCTGTGTCTCTACGTCTACGGTCTCGCCAGCTTTCTTGCCAAGCAGGGCACGACCAACCGGAGACTCGTTGGAGATCTTACCATCTAAGCTGTTTGCCTCGGTGGAACCTACGATCTTAAATTCCATCTCTTCATCCTCTTCGACATCCAGTACCTTTACCTGGCATCCGATGCTGATCTTATCCAGATCGATCTCATCCTCAACAACAACCTCTGCGTTTTTCAACAGTTTCTCAAGGTCTACGATTCTTGCCTCGATGTCTCTCTGTTCATCTTTTGCTGCATCATACTCAGCGTTCTCAGACAGGTCGCCCTGCTCTCTCGCCTCTTTGATCTTCTGTGCAATCTCCTGGCGTTTATTTACTTTCAGATCATGAAGTTCATCTTCATACTTTTTCAGTCCTGTGTAAGTTAAAATGTTCTTCTTTTCTGCCATGACAGCTATCCTTCCTTCTATCGATTCATCATTGAATCCCCTAATAATTGCATCGCACTATTATACATGATTCTTGGTGTAATGTCAAGAATCACAAAGTGCCATAATGGCTTTAAAAACAAGGGAAAATCCTACATTTTCGTGCTTTTTCTGTGCCTTCCGATTTCGTCCACCCATGTAACACAACCATCGTTTTGATTCCACACATTCATCCTTCTCTTAAATTCTCTCATCCACCAGCCGTTCCAGCTCCTCCAGCGTCTCCACCTGATTTATATCATTGCGAAGCGCCGACGAATGTGGAAATCCTGCCGTATACCATGCCACGTGCTTACGCATCTCCCGCATTGCGATCTCCTCGCCGCGAAATTCCGTCTGAAGCGTCCCATGGCGGACAATCATCCTCTTTACTTCCTCCGCAGTCGGCGGCGGCAGAAGTTCTCCGGTTTTCAGATAGTGGAGAATCCGTTTAAACAGCCATGGATTTCCTTTCGCGCCGCGCGCCACCATGATGCCGTCGCAGCCGGTTTCTTCCTTCATTCTCTTGGCATCTTCCGGTGTAAATACATCACCGTTTCCCCAGACCGGGATTGAAACCGCCTCTTTGACCTGACGGATAATGTCCCAGTCCGCCTTTCCGGAATAATACTGCTCTCTCGTCCGTCCATGCACGGCTACCGCCGCCACGCCGCAGCTCTCTGCCATCTTCGCAAACTCAACCGCATTGATATTCGAATCATTAAATCCCTTGCGGAATTTGACCGTAACCGGTTTATGAAGTTTCTTTACCATCGCCGTCAAAATCTGCTCTGCCAGCTTCGGATCCTTCATCAGTGCCGAACCTTCGCCGTTATTGACAATCTTTGGCACCGGACAACCCATGTTGACGTCGATGATGGCATACGGTCCTTCCTCCAGCTGCAGCGCCATCTCGCTCATGATCTCCGGATCTGAGCCAAACAGCTGCACCGCAACCGACTCTTCTTCCGGCCGCGTCTCTAATAACGGCTTTGTATTGCGGTTCTTATAAAGAAGCGCCTTCGCGCTGACCATCTCCGTGTACATCAAACCACATCCCTGCTCCTTACAGAGCAAACGGAACGGCAGATCCGTCACACCTGCCATCGGCGCAAGGGCGATTGCATTTTTTAATTCTACGTTTCCAATCTTCATTTTATTTCTAATCTTCCTGATACCGTTCCATCTGCTCGTCGTCTAACAGTTCGTCCGCCGGGATTCCCAGCACCTTCACCTTATAATACAGCTCCAGCGATTCCAGCAGCTCACGCTTCTCCGCCTGATACTGCTTGATTTTAAGCGCGCTTCCGATCTCGTCAAAGAGGTAATCATTCTCCTCCGCCTCAACCTTAAACTGCAGTCTGCCATCCGGCATAAACTCCAGCAAAATAATACCGCCGATGTCCTCTGTGTACATAACACACATGATCTGCAATTCCTGCTTAATTGACTCCGGCAGCCCCGAAAACTGCTCATTCAGATAATATTTTTCCACATACGAATTCGCACCGCAGAGTACGGTGGAGTCCCCATCTGTATTGGGATTCTGCATTTCTGCCATTTTCTTGCACCTCCATCTGTTTCATTTTCCATTGCCCACAAACAGGGCTGACGCACGAACGGAGAGCAGGCTCTCCCTTTATCCCTGAGAAGCCTGTTCTCCGTTCATATGCCAGCCCATCTCACAAGCAGCCATCAAATTCCTTAACGAATCAGCAGCTTACTAATCTCATACTGATCTTCCGGAATATCCTTCTTCATATTCAGCGCCTCCTGAATATCAAAATCCAGGAACTCGCCGTGCTTATACGCTACCACGCGGTTGGTCTTTCCTTTTTCCAGCAGTTCCACCGCCTTGGCGCCCATGATGGACGCATAGACGCGGTCTTTACAGGTCGGCGCGCCGCCTCGCTGCATATAACCAAGGATCGTCGCACGTGTCTCGATGCCGGTTGCCGCCTCGATTCGCTTCGCCATCGACGCGGAATGTCCGATGCCCTCGGCATTAATGATAATATGATGTCTCTTGCCGCGTTTCCGGTTATCGATGATGCGGTTGATCAGCATCTGCTCATTGCCATCGTACCGCTCCGGAAGCAGAATATCCTCGGCGCCGTTAGCGATACCGCACCACAGGGCGATATATCCCGCGTGGCGTCCCATAACCTCGATGATACTGCAGCGCTCATGGGAGGTGGAAGTATCTCTTACCTTATCGATCGCCTCCATCGCCGTGTTGATCGCGGTATCAAACCCGATTGTATAATCGGTGCAGGCAATATCCAGATCGATCGTGCCCGGAAGACCTACCGTATTGATTCCCAGCGCGGATAACTTTCCGGCGCCGCGGTAGGAACCATCGCCGCCGATGACGACCAGACCGTCAATGTTGTGCTTGCGGCAGATTTCTGCGCCGCGCTTCTGACCTTCCTCGGTCATAAATTCCGGACAGCGGGCTGTGTATAAGATCGTACCGCCACGGCCAATCGTATCTGCCACGCTGGTTCCGTCCATGTCCACAATCTCTTCCTGCAAAAGTCCAGCGTAACCACGCATGATACCTTTTACCTTCATGCCCTTGTTGATCGCAGTCCGGACCACCGCACGGATCGCTGCATTCATACCCGGCGCATCGCCGCCGCTTGTCAGTACACCAATCGTTTTAACCTCTTTTGCCATCGCTTATTCCTCCGTCCTAAGGCTTTCCGCTTCACATCCCCAACCGTGAACCAGCCGTTTTATTTTCGAATCTTTTGACCCTTCTGATACCAAATTGTTCTGCACTGCGTGCTACCACAATTTTCAAACAATTTTATTGTAATTCATTTTATAGGTCATTTCAAGATTTTTTATGATATTTTTTTAACATGTCGCCAAAGCGTGTTACTGTTCACACATACGTGCCCAGTTACCAAAGCTTTCAATGTCCAATGCAAATTTTAACACTTATGAAGAAATCTTCCCCAGCGGCTTCTCCACCACCTTGACGTTCTTCTCTCCCAGCATCTCGCTGAGCGTCGTCACCAGCGCCTCGCCTGCCCGCACATTCCAGTTGCGCGGCAGAACCTTTTTCGCGCGCTCACGTCCCAGGTAAATGATCACGGTGTCATTTCCATCACTTGTTTTCAGGAGGTCGAGAAGTTCTTTCTCTCCCGCCAGATACGCATCCTTGTCCGCATACTGAATCCACAGCTCGCGCGGCACCTGCGAAAATGGGATAATCTGCTCGCAGATCAGTTTTCCGACCGGCTCATCGCCGACCGATGCGCGCCCGCGGATAAAGACTTTTTCATCCTTTATCAGCATATCGCGCCGTTTTTCATAATCCTTCGGGAATACCAGCACTTCCACACTTCCCGCCAGATCTTCCACCGTCAGGAACGCCATCATTTTGTTATTCCGGGTCGTCTTAACCGTTTTCTCGGTGATCATTCCGCCGATCGTCACATACGCGCCGTCGTGAACCACCGCCGAACCGGTCTCCTCATCCACAACAAAATCGGAGCTCTTCGCCGTCACATTTTTCTCCCAGGTGCCGACATATTCCTCCAGCGGATGCCCGCTGACGTAGACGCCCAGCATTTCTTTCTCGTATGCCAGATATTCTTCCCTCGAATACTCTCCGACATTCGGAAATGTGATCTGAAAACTCTTCTTGTCCTCTTCCGCTGCAAAATCAAAGAGTGACATCTGCCCTTCCATCGTATTTTTCTTCTCTTTATTCTTCTGATCGACCATCGAACCGCAGACCATACATTTCTGCTTGCGGGTTCCCGGCAGCCCGTCCATCGCACCGGATTTGATAAAGCTTTCCAATGTGCGTTTGTTGACCTCCCTGCCCGACATCCGGTCAATGAAATCTTCCAGCGAGCGGAATTTTCCATGTTCGGTCCGCTCCCGCACAATCTCATCCACCACCGACTGACCGATACTCTTGATCGCTGATAAACCATAGCGGATCGCGCCGTCCGAAACAGAGAAGCCGCCCTCGCCCTCATTGATATCCGGCGGCATGATCTTCATACCCATCTGACGGCAGCTCATGATATATTCCGATACCTTCGTAACATTATCCTTGACTGAGGTCATCAGCGCCGCCATGAATTCGACCGGATGGTAATATTTCAGATATGCCGTCTGGTAGGAGACAACCGCATACGCCGCCGCGTGCGACTTGTTGAAGGCGTATTTCGCAAAATCGATCATCTCATCGTAAATATGGTTCGCCGTCTTCTCGTCGATCCCATTCGCAATACAGCCCTTTACGCCCTCTTGTGCATTGCCGTAGACGAAATTCTGGCGTTCTTTCTCCATGACTGCCGCTTTTTTCTTTGCCATCGCACGGCGCACCAGGTCGCTTCGTCCCCAGGTATAGCCAGCCAGATCGCGCACGATCTGCATAACCTGCTCCTGATAGACGATACAGCCATAGGTCGGCGCCAGAATCGGTTCTAACTGCGGGCACTCATAGACAATCGAAGCCTTGTCATTTTTGCCTTTCAGATAACGCGGAATGAAATCCATCGGACCCGGACGATACAGGGAAATACCGGCGATCAGATCCTCCAGGTTTTCCGGCTTTAGCTCTTTCATGAATCCTTTCATGCCGGAACTCTCCAGCTGGAACACACCGTCATTTTTGCCGGTTCCAATCGAATCCAGCACCTTTTTATCGTTGTAATCGATCTTATCTATATCAAGCGGTTTTCCGGTCGTTTTCTCCACCAGGCGAACCGCATTCTGGATAACCGTCAGGGTTCTAAGACCCAGAAAATCCATTTTCAGAAGTCCCAGCTCTTCCAGCGTCGTCATCGTAAACTGGGTCGTGATCGAACCGTCAGATGCCCTGGACAACGGCACATACTCATCGACCGCCGCACGGCTGATGACAACCCCCGCCGCATGCATGGAGGTATGTCTCGGCAGCCCCTCCAGACGTTTACTCATGTCGATCAGATATTTGACCGAATCATCCGACTCATACGCCTCACGCAGATCCGGACTGGCTTTGAGCGCCTTGTCTAGCGTCATGCCGAGATCACCCGGAATCATTTTTGCGATCGCATCACACTGTGCATACGGCATATCGAGCGCGCGCCCCACGTCGCGGACGACACCCTTTGCCGCCAGCGTACCGAAGGTAACAATCTGCACGACGCGGTCTTTTCCGTATTTCCGCACGACATAGTCGATCACCTCCTGACGCCGTTCGAAACAGAAATCGACGTCGATATCGGGCATGGAAACTCGTTCCGGGTTCAGGAAACGCTCGAAAATCAGCTGATAGCGGATCGGGTCGATGTCCGTGATCTCCAGACTGTACGCGACGATACTGCCCGCCGCCGAACCACGTCCCGGACCGACCATGATACCGTTTGATTTTGCAAAATGGATAAAATCCCACACAATCAGGAAATAATCGACATATCCCATCGAATGGATAACGTCCAGCTCATACCTCAGGCGCTCCCGCAGCGTCCCATCGTCGTTCGGGTAGCGCTTGTGAAAGCCCTCCCCGCAGAGCTTCTGCAGATATTCCCAGGACGTATATCCGTCCGGGACATCATACTGCGGCAGCTTCGTCACGCCAAACTCGATCTCGACATTGCACCTCTCGGCGATCTTGTGCGTGTTGTCAAGTGCTTCCTGTGCATACGGAAACAGCGCACGCATCTCCTCCTCGGATTTGACATAGAACTGCCCGCCCTCATAGCGCATCCGGTTCTCGTCCGTGACTTTTTTGCCCGTCTGGATACAGAGCAAAATATCGTGCGATTCCACATCTTCTTTATAAATATAGTGGCAGTCGTTCGTCGCCACCAGCGGAATCTGCAGTTCCTGGCTCATCCGCATCAAGCCCTGGTTGACCGTCCGCTGCGCCGGGATGCCATGATCCTGCAATTCCAGAAAGAAATTGTCCGGTCCAAAGATATCGCGGTATTTCTGCGCCGACTTGCACGCTTCCTCATACATGCCTCTCGACAAATACCTCGGGATCTCGCCCGCCAGACACGCGCTGAGTGCAATAATGCCTTCATGGTAGGTTCTCAGCACCTCGTCATCCACACGCGGTTTATAATAAAATCCCTCGACAAAGCCCTTGGAGACGATCTTCATCAGATTCTGATAGCCGGTATTATTTTCCGCCAGCAGAATCATATGATAATAGCGATCCTCGCCGCTTCCCGCCTCCCGGTCAAAACGCGATCCGGGCGCCACATAGATCTCACAGCCGATGATCGGCTTGATCCCATTTTCCCTGGCTGCCCGGTAAAAATCGATCACGCCGTACATGACGCCGTGGTCGGTAATCGCCAGACTGTCCATCCCCAGTTCCTTCGCCCGGGCGGTCAGTTCTTTTATTTTACTCGATGCGTCAAGCAGACTGTACTCTGTATGCACATGCAGATGTGTAAATGCCACCTTTTTCCTCCCATTCAGATCTTTTAAGGGACTGCCGTTTCCCGCGAAACGACACCCCCTCATCTATCAAAGCTCTTGTTTTGTGTAACTGTTACGTCCCCTGTCTCTTTCCGAAAAACGGTCAGAAATCTGGATTTCTACTGATTGCTCAGATATTTCTCAATTCCCTCGATCGCACTCTCCTCGTCGCTGCCATCAGCCGTTACCTTTACGTGCGCGCCCTCTGCCAGTCCCAGCGTCATCATGCCCATGATGCTCTTTGCATTGACGCGTTTTTCTTCACTTTCCACATAGATGCTGCTCTCATACTGGCTTGCCACCTGCACCAGCATCGCCGCCGGACGTGCCTCCAGACCTGAACTCAAACCAATTCTGATTTCCTTACTTGTCATAATATCCTCCTCATCGAGCCCCGCTCGAAAAAAACGGCAAAATCCGCTGCCACTACTGTATCGCACGGAATTTTCCATCCGGGAAATTCCTGCCTGTAAACAATAACCTAACTTTACTCGCCCCGCTCTTCGCGGAGACTTTCAGCTACTGCACTTATCTTTCTGAGCCTGTGATTGACTCCCGATTTTCCAACTGGATGGCTCAGATTCTCCCCCAATTCCTTCAAGGTTGCATCCGGCATCTCCAGACGAACCTGTGCTACCTCTGAAAGAAGCTCCGGCAAGTAATCCAGCCCGACCGTATCACGGATGTATGTGATGTCCGCAAGCTGCTTGACTGCCGCCGAAACAGTCTTATTGATATTGGCAGTCTCGCAGTTGACCTGACGGTTGACGCTGTTTCGCATTTCTTTCAGGATCCGGATATTTTCCAGCTCCATCAATGCCACATGCGCTTCCATCAGTCCCAGAAGTTCCACAATCTGACTGCCTTCTTTTATATATACCACATAATACTTCTTTCTGACAACTATTTTCGCATCGATGTCGAATGTCAGAATCACATTCTGAAGCTGCACCGCCTTTTCAAGCGACGCGCATACGATCTCAAAATGATAAAATTTCTCCGGATCGCTTAAGGATCCGGCTGCCAGAAAAGCGCCCCGGATAAATGCCTTCTTGCAGCACGCATTCTGAATCACCAGATTCCGCACCACCGAAAGATTTTCCCCGACATTTCCCTGCGCATCCACCATCTTGACCGCCTCCAGCACCCGGAGTGCATTTTCGTGATCGCGCACCAGAAGCGTATAAGAACGGCTCTTTTTTAAAAATGCATTGCGCCGGATCGAAATGTCCGCCTTAATATTAAATGTATTTTTCAATAATGTAAAGTATTTTCGTGCAACCGCTACGTTTTCCGTGTGGATCCGTATACTGAAATGATCCTCTTCATCGATATGAATCTTACCGCAAAGGCTCAAAATCGCCGCCAGCTCTGCAATCTGGCAGTGCCTCGCCTTGCTCAGCTGATGCGACAGCTCTTCCTTTACCCGGGCTGAAAATGACAAAGTCCTCTACCTCCGTTTACCCTTTTGTCCGGTTATCCATCTCTATGTCCCGATGTTCCAGTTTAAGCCCTATTTCCGAGTGCTCCTTGAGGCGCTCATAGAGCCGGTTCGCCACCGTAACTGAACGATGCTTTCCACCGGTACATCCGACGGCTATGACAAGCTGATTCTTTCCTTCTTTTACATAGTACGGAAACAGGAAGTCAATCATGTCATAGAGTTTATCCAAAAATACATCTGCCGTCCCGCCGCGGCGCACAAAGTCCTGCACCGCCTTCTCATTGCCGGTATGGCTTCTTAAATTCTCATCATAATAAGGATTCGGCAGAAAACGGACGTCAAACACGAGATCCGCGTCCGACGGAATCCCATATTTAAAGCCAAAGCTTAAGATCGTCACAAAGAGGCTGGAAAAGCGCTCGCGCCCCATGAAAATCCGTTCCAGTTCCGCCTTGAGCTCCCGCGTCAGAAGCGTGCTGGTGTCCAGAATATAGTCCGCCCGCTTTTTCAGGAAATCGAGTTTCAGGCGCTCTTTCGCAATACCGCGGTCCAGCCGCTCTTTTCCTGCCAGCGGATGGGAACGGCGCGTTTCCTTATATCGCTTGATCAGCACCTCATCGCTGGCATCCAGAAACAGGATCTCATACGGAAACTGGATGTTATTCCAATCATTCAGCGTTCCCTCCAGCTGTGCCAGCTCGTCGCCGCTGCGGACATCGATTCCCAACGCTGCACAGCTTACCTCCCCGCTGCTGCTCTGCACCAGCTCCGCAAATTTTCCCACCAGCGGGATCGGGAGATTGTCAACACAGTAAAATCCCATGTCCTCCAGCATTTTCAGTGCCGCCGTCTTTCCGGCTCCCGACATACCGGTTACGATCACAAGCCGCATATTGTTCCTCCCTTTTCCATACTCTATATATGATATCTTAAAAGCCCAGCATCTTTACTTCCGTCTCCAGTTTCACCCCAAACTGCTCATACACGCGCTTCTGCACCGTCCCACACAGCCCCGCGATGTCCGAAGCCGTCGCATGGTCGCGGTTGATAACGAAACCACAGTGTTTCTCCGACACCTGTGCGCCGCCCTCCTGATAGCCGCGAAGTCCGGCATCTTCGATCAATTTTCCGGCGAAATAGCCCTCAGGGCGCTTAAAGGTGCTTCCGGCACTCGGATATTCCAGCGGCTGTTTTTCCCGCCGTTTGGCTGCCAGTTCATCCATCCGCACCCGGATCGCTTCCGGATCACCTTTCTCCAGACGGATCCGCGCCGATAAAACGATATATCCGCGCTCCGGGATGCAGCTGTGGCGGTAACCCAGATCCAGTTCTTCCGTTTTAAGCTCTTTTACCTCGCCGTCCGGCGTCATCACGCGCACAGATTCCAGCACATCCTTTAATTCTCCGCCGTAAGCGCCCGCATTCATGACCGCCGCGCCGCCCACGGTTCCAGGAATCCCGGCTGCAAACTCAAATCCGGTCATTCCATCTTTCTGCGCCTCCCTGGCGGCACGCGAAAGCAGCACACCGGCGCCCAGCTCATAGACGCCCGGTTCTCCCTCCGGACAGACCACCTCTGTAAACTGGCTTCCCAGAAGGATCATCACGCCCGGATAGCCCGCATCACTGACAAGCAGATTGCTTCCATTTCCTAATATGTAATACGCTTTCTCTGCCTCCCGGCACGCCGCCAGCACTGCCGCCAGCTCTTTTTCGCCCTCCGGGGTCACAAAATAGCGGGCTGGTCCACCAGCCCGAAAGGTCGTATGTGCGCTCATCGGCTCCTGCTCCCGCACGGAAGCAGCGCCGATGGCATCACAAAGTTTCTGATAAAAATTAGACATATCTATTTTCCTTTATTCATTTCATAACGGCTCCATCCCTTGCAAGTCGGGATTTCCGCACTAAATCACACGAATCAGACTGCGTGAAGCGTTCCATTAATCTCTTCTTGCCAGGTTCGCCTGTACCCGCTTGTACAGTTCTTTCGCCGCATTATATCCCATCTTCTTGGTACGATAGTTGACTGCCGCCGACTCTACGATGATTGCCAGGTTACGTCCCGGACGGATCGGAATTGAATGGCATACAATCTTGTTGCCAAGGAACTCGGTATACTGATCTTCCATGCCAAGGCGGTCATACTCCTTGTCCTTATCCCACTCCTCCAGCTTGATTACCATGTCAATCGACTGTGTATCCTTTACGCTCTCTACACCGAACAGTGTCTTGACATCGATAATGCCGATACCGCGAAGCTCGATGAAATGACGGGTAATATCCGGTGCCGAACCGATCAGGGTTTCATCGCTGACGCGGCGGATCTCGACCACATCATCGCTGACGAGACGGTGACCGCGCTTAATCAGTTCCAGCGCTGCCTCACTCTTGCCGATACCGCTCTCGCCCATAATCAGGACACCCTCGCCAAATACATCGACCAGTACGCCGTGAATGCTGATCATCGGCGCCATCTTGACGTTCAGCCAGCGGATGATCTCCGCCATCAGATCCGAAGTCGTCTTCTCCGATACCATGCACGGAACCCCATAATGGTTACACAGCTCCAGTACTTCCTCCTCCGGTGCCATGCCGCGGCTATATACCAGACATGGTATACCCGAAGACAGCAGTTTGTCAAACATTTCCCGGCGACGCTGCGGAGTCAGGGTCGAGATGTACGCATTTTCCACATAACCGATGATCTGCACACGGTCCTTGTCAAAATGGTCGAAAAATCCAGTCAGCTGCAATGCCGGACGGTTCACATCCGCATGCACCAGCATAACATTGTCCGTCTCCAGCTCCGGCGTCATATTGCGAAGCCCCATCTTATCGATCAGTTCTGTTATCGTCACTCCACCCATACTTTTGTCTCCTTTTATTTTTACTATTGTCTACATCCTATCACATCTTCCCCTGCTTGTCATCACGGAAAAATATATAGACTGCCT
The DNA here is from genome assembly GCF_003481505.1 of Clostridium sp. OM05-5BH. Lineage (NCBI taxonomy): Bacteria > Bacillati > Bacillota > Clostridia > Eubacteriales > Clostridiaceae > Clostridium > Clostridium sp. OM05-5BH. The sequence continues at coordinate 22,839 of NZ_QULJ01000016.1, forward strand.
CGGCGGCTGCCCGGTTCATCTGTGGCGCAGCTTCCAGCTCCTCCACGCTCGCCTCCCGGACTGCTTCGATTGTCTTGAACGTCCGCATCAGAGACTTACGGCGCGCTGGTCCGATGCCCTTGATATCATCCAGCACGGAGCGCACCTGTTCCTTGCCCCGGAGACTCCGGTGGTACTCGATCGCAAACCGGTGCGCCTCGTCCTGAATCCGGGTGATCAGCTGAAATCCTTCCGAATGGCGATCGATTGGAATTTCCACATTCTGATAATACAATCCCCTCGTCCGGTGGTTATCATCCTTTACCATGCCACAGACCGGGATTTCCAGCTGAAGCTCTCTTAATACCTCCAGCGCGATATTAACCTGTCCGCGTCCGCCATCCATCATCAGCAGATCTGGAAAACGCGTAAAACTTCCCATCGCCAGATCGCCGCCCTCGGCTTGCAGTTTCTTCGTCTCCTCCAGGCCATGGGAAAACCGCCGCAGCATCACCTCGCGCATCGAAGCGTAGTCGTTCGGTCCCTGCACCGTCCGGATACGGAATTTGCGGTAATCATTGCGTTTCGGACGTCCATTTTCGTAGACAATCATCGAACCGACCGACTCAAAACCGCTGATATTGGAAATATCGTAGGCTTCTACCCGCTTGATTCCCGAAAGCCCGATCCACGATCCAATCTGATTCATCGCCCCGATCGTCCGGAGCTCCTCGCGCTTGATCTTCTCCTTATCCTGGGAGAGCACCATCTTCGCATTCTTCTCTGCCAGCTCGACCAGCCGCTCTTTCTCGCCCATCTTTGGCACGACAAAGCGCACCTTCTGTCCCCGGCGCGCCGTCAGGAAGCTGGCGATAACCTCCGCGTCCTCTAACTCCTCCTGCACCCAGATCTCATGCGGCACAAACGGCGTTCCCGCGTAAAACTGTTTGACGAAGCTGTTTAAGATTTCTGCCTTGCTCTCCGAGCCGGTCAGGTTCATATGGAAATGTTCCCGCCCAATAAGCTTGCCATCGCGCACGAAGAACACCTGCACAACCGCATCGCGCTCATCCTTCGCCATCGCGATAATATCCCGATCTTCCATGCTCTGGCTCGTAATCTTCTGCTTCTGCGCCACCTTTCTGACACTGTCAAGCAGATCCCGGTACTCAATCGCCTTCTCAAACTCCATCGTCTCGGACGCCGTCCTCATCTTTTCTTCCAGATATTTCATGACCGGCTCATACTGTCCATTTAAAAACCCGACCGCCTGCTTCACCGATTTCTGATAATCTGCCTGTGAAATATACCCCTGACATGGCGCGTCGCACTGGTGAATATGGTAATAAAGGCACGGACGGTCCTTTCCCATATCCTGCGGCAGCTTCCGGCTGCACGCCCGGATCCGGTATATCTTCCGAATCAGCTCGATTGTGTCTTTGACTGCTCCCGCGCTCGTAAAAGGACCAAAATACTTATTTTTATCCTTTTTCATCTGGCGTGAAAACAAGATCCGCGGGTACTCCTCCGAAGCCGTCACCTTGATGTACGGGTACGTCTTGTCATCCTTGAGCATCGTATTGTAGCGTGGGCGGTGCTCTTTGATCAGGTTGCACTCCAGCACCAGCGCTTCCAGCTCCGAATCCGTCACGATATACTCAAAACGTGCTATCTTCGAGACCATCTGCTTGATCTTCGCCGTCTTATCCCGGCTGCTCTGGAAATATTGACGGACTCGGTTTTTCAGGCTGATCGCCTTGCCGACATAGATGATCGCGTCCTTCGCATCGTGCATAATATAAACACCCGGCTGCCCCGGCAGTTTTTTCAGTTCTTCTTCTATTTGAAACATCTCAAACCATCCTGTTTTCTAATCTGCTGCCACCACGTTTTCTTACGGCACTTTCGGTTCCAAAAGTACCTACCCGTGAACAGTTACCCAGACTCTTCTGCCAGACAGCCGCTCACTTTCCATACCGCAGGCGCGGTGCATCGTACCTCTGCTGCATCCGGATGCACTGACGGATCGCGTCAAGCTCTTCCTCCACGCTTCCACCGACCGGATTCATATCCAGACAGAAGCAGAGACTGTCGAGATCCCGCTTGGCCACCTTGCCGCTCATTCTCTGGAGCACTTCCAGCCTGCCCTCGGTCGTTTCCTGATCTAGAAATTCTGCCACAAGCGGATGCAGCTCCGGTTCCTCCTGCGGTATGTCCCAGGAATGAGTGGCTGCGTCAGACATTTTCGAACGGCGTACACCTTCATTTACGACATGAGTCGTTCTGGTTGTCCTTATTTCCTGCTGTTTCGAATTTTCCCACGGACCCGCCGCAATCCGCTCAAACCGGTATCTCTGCGCCGCTTCCGGATATTTTACCCGATCTACCTCTTCCATAAACATAGAAAGCGGTCTAACCCAGACGCCATATTCTCCATAGAGCGCCTGATAGACAACCATCTTTTCCCCCGTTTCCGAGTGGGTCGCCACCGCCAGAATCTGATATTCTTTATTTTTAAAATGCCGGTACCGCTCGCCCGGCTTTGGAATTTCCCGCATGAATGCTGATACCTCCTTAAAACATCTCGCTAAGTGTTCACATTATATCACGATTCGCCGTTCGCCTTAAATCTGCAAGCAGCTTTCTGGCTCACTTGCGCTCATTAATCATAAGAACGTATTCTCCCCCGGCCACTCACGAACCCGCGCTATCGCGCTCCACCGCCCTGCTTCGCATGGCTGTTCGTTCGTTAATGGCGCAAGAAAAGAATATGTCTGCTTCGCAGCCGCATTCTTTTCTTCTGCGCTCATTATATCACATTTTGTATGCCCTTTTCTGTTTTTTATCAATTTACATCCAGATTTTCTTTCCTCCATCCCCATCGCCTGTACACAAAAATTTTCGCCAGAAAATATTACATTTCCGAAAACCAAATCCGTCATTTTTCCGATTTTAAAATTTTTTTATTTTTCCTCTACTCAAATAGACTTTTTTGTAGGATAATAGTACTAATTGTGATTCTTTGCGGTCTGCTGTGCTGCGTTCATTTCACACAAAGAGCATCGACATAAACAACTGCGAATGGCAGTCTGTGCCGGACATGGACTGTGACCTGGCGGCGCAATCATCCATACAAACATATGATTTTCATCCCACCAGATGGAAACCGGCATCTGCCCCCACCGCGATACCGGTATTCTGTGCGGGACGAAACTAAGAACGGAGGATTAGATGAAAATCGGTTTTGACAACAACAAATACCTGAAAATGCAGTCGGAACATATCCGTGAGCGTATCAACCAGTTCGGTGATAAGCTCTACCTCGAATTTGGCGGAAAACTGTTCGATGACTACCACGCATCCCGGGTTCTTCCGGGCTTTGCACCTGACAGCAAGCTGCGGATGCTTCTGCAGTTAGCGGATCAGGCGGAGATCGTCATCGTCATCAGTGCTGCGGATATCGAGAAAAACAAAGTACGTTCCGACCTCGGCATTACTTACGACGTAGACGTACTCCGTCTGATTCAATCCTTTACCGACAAGGGACTCTATGTTGGAAGCGTTGTAATCACCCACTATTCCGGGCAGAACACTGCGGATGTCTTCAAACACAAGCTCGAATCCATGGGCATCAAGGTTTACCGCCACTACACCATCGACGGTTATCCGGGCAATGTTCCGCTGATCGTCAGCGATGAAGGTTATGGTAAAAATGATTACATTGAAACCAAACGTCCACTCGTTGTTGTCACCGCGCCGGGACCGGGAAGCGGAAAAATGGCAACCTGCCTTTCCCAGCTCTACCACGAGAACAAACGCGGCGTCAAGGCTGGATATGCCAAATTTGAGACCTTCCCGATCTGGAATATCCCGTTAAAGCACCCGGTCAACCTGGCATACGAGGCAGCGACCGCTGACTTAAACGATGTCAACATGATCGATCCGTTCCATCTGGAGGCTTATGGTGTGACAACGGTCAACTACAACCGTGACATCGAGATTTTCCCGGTTCTGAGCGCTATTTTCGAGGGAATCTACGGCGAGAACCCGTACAAATCCCCGACTGATATGGGCGTCAACATGGCAGGAAACTGCATCATTGACGACGAAGCCTGCTGCGAGGCATCCCGTCAGGAAATCCTGCGCCGCTACTATCAGGCATTAAACCGCGTTGTCAAAGAGGATGTCGGCAAAGAGGAAGTTTATAAGATCGAACTTCTGATGAAGCAGGCAAAACTGACCACCGATATGCGCAAGGTTGTTCCGGCTGCCCTGAAACGCGCCGAAGAAACCGGTGCTCCGGCTGCTGCCATCGAACTTCCGAACGGAACCATCGCCACCGGAAAGACAACCAACCTGCTCGGCGCTTCCGCTGCCCTGCTTCTGAATGCTGTCAAGGTACTTGGCAATATTCCGCACGATGAGCACCTGATCTCCCCGATCGCGATCGAGCCGATCCAGAAGCTGAAAGTCGAGTACCTCGGAAGCCGCAACCCGCGTCTCCACACCGATGAAGTTCTGATCGCGCTGTCCATGTGCGCCGCTACCAACAAACACGCACAGATCGCCCTGGAACAGCTCGAAAAACTGCGCGGCTGCCAGGTTCACACCTCCGTCATGCTGTCGGAGGTTGATATTAAGACCTTCAAACGTCTCGGCATCGAACTGACCTCCGAGCCAGTATATGAGCACAACCGCCTGTACCAATAATTGAAATAATCCCATATAAAAAAGAATGTGCCGCGGAGCGCTTTTTTGTCATAGGACGAAGTTTCCTATGGCAAAATAAATAACGGCTGTATCTCAGCAATGTGTACTCATAGATTTTTCAATATATGAATTCACATTGCTGAAATACAGCCGTTCTATTTACTGTATAAATATTTCTTTTATGCTATACATCACTTTTATTTCCGGTCGAACGAGCTTCCACCGCGCATCTCATCCTCATTTGGACTCTCTGCTGCTACAGCTTCTGCCGATTCCGGTGCTTCATCCGCCAGTTTTGCTTCCAGATTCTGCTGGTTCTGTGGGTCTTCCGCGTTCGTTTCTTCCGCAGTCTTTATCGGCTGAACCTCATCGCCTGTCTTCGCAGCCTCCGGCATCTCAATCCGGCTCTCGCCTTCCTGTTTCTTTTCCTCCAGCTCCGGGATTCCCTTTACCTCATGGAAAATCTTCATGAACTCTTTACCGGTGATCGTCTCTTTCTCAATCAGGAACGCCGCAATCTTATCAAGCGCCTCGCGGTTTTCACTCAGCAGGCGTTTCGCCTCCTCATAAGAAACCTTCAAAATATGCATGACTTCCTTGTCAATCTCTGCCGCCGTCATATCACTGCAATTCAGGACAGTTCTCCCGTTCAGGTACTGATTTTCCTGGCTTTCCAGCCCCATCAGACCGAACTTCTTGGACATACCGTACTGGGTTACCATCGCACGCGCGATCCGGGTTGCTTTTTCAATATCATTTGACGCACCTGTCGTTACCGTATCAAAAACGATCTCCTCAGCCGCACGTCCGCCTAAAAATCCGACCAGCATCGCGCGGATTTCCTTCTCGGTATTTAAGTACTTCTCTTCCTCCGGCACCTGCATGACATAGCCAAGCGCCCCCATGGTACGCGGCACAATCGTGATCTTCTGTACCGGCTCCGAGTCCTTCTGCAGGGCGCTGACCAGCGCATGACCCACCTCATGATACGAAACAATCTGGCGCTCTTCCTGGCTCAAGATGCGGTCTTTCTTCTCTTTGCCGACCAGAACCAGCTCAACTGCCTCAAATAAATCCTTCTGGGAAACGGCTTTCCTGCCATTCTTAACGGCTGTGATCGCCGCCTCGTTCATCATATTGGCTAGATCCGCACCTACAGCGCCAGATGTCGCCAGCGCGATCTCCTCGAAATCAACCGTCTCATCCAGTTTTACATCCTTGGAATGTACCTTTAAAATCTGCACACGCCCCTTTAAATCCGGCTTATCCACGATAATCCGGCGGTCAAAACGTCCCGGGCGAAGTAGCGCCGGATCCAGAATCTCCGGGCGGTTCGTCGCCGCCATGACTAAAAGACCCTTGGAGGAATCAAATCCATCCATCTCCGAAAGGAGCTGGTTTAACGTCTGCTCACGTTCATCGTTGCCGCCCAGACGGGAATCACGACTTTTACCGATCGCATCCACCTCATCGATGAAAATGATACACGGAGCCGACTGCTGCGCCTGCTTGAACAGGTCACGCACACGGGATGCGCCGACGCCGACAAACATTTCCACAAAATCTGAACCGGACAGAGAGAAAAACGGAACCTTCGCCTCTCCAGCTACTGCCTTGGCAAGAAGTGTTTTACCGGTTCCTGGCGGTCCGACTAACAACGCACCCTTCGGCAGTTTCGCACCAATCTTCGTATATTTTCCCGGGTTATGCAGGAAATCAACAATCTCCGTCAGAGACTCCTTCGCCTCATCCTCGCCTGCCACATCCTTGAACGTAACACCGGTCTCTTTCTGTACATATACTTTGGCATTGCTCTTGCCGACACCCATTATGCCGCCTCCGCCGCCCATGCGCTTCATCATCATATTGAAAATGACGAACATCGCTGCAATCGGAAGCACCCACTCAAGCAGAAGCATGATAATACTGCCTGTCGCGTCCACTTCTGCCTGTTCATAGGTCGTAACACCAGCTTCATCCAGCTTCTTCTCCAAATCCGGATCGTTGATCGGAATCGTGTAGTACTCCATTCCTACCAGATTTCCGTATTTGCCCTGGCTGCCGCCATATTTCTTCGAATCTTCCTTCGGCGTGATCTGAATCTTTCCATTGCCAATCACAACCGATTCTACCTCGTGATCCTTAAGCATCTGATTAAACTCGCTGTACGGCATCTTGTGCGTGCGGCTGCCCTGCCAGAGGTTGTGCATCATCGCCACGCAGAGAAGCGTAAACAGCATCGTCATGATCAGCACTGCATAATTCTGACCGCGGGGATTTTTTCCATTTTTATTCTGGTTTCCCTTATTATCCATACACTTTCTCCATTCTGTGTCACTGTACATCCGGAATCTGCCACATCAGGTTACTCAAAAGCTCCTCTAAATCTGCCGCATCTGCTTCTCATCCGGCTTCATGCCCGCTTTTCTTCCCCGTCAGCGCACAAATTTCTGCGTACTCTTATCCATTATAGTGGCAGATTGCCTATAAATCAAGAAGTGAAAATATTAAAAACTTGTGAACTCCTTATAAAATATAGGTGTTTTCTCTGCATATATGAAATGCCATCAAAATCATCCGCTGTGTAGCTCTTCCCGATACAGTTACCTCGTCACAGTTATTCGAAAAATTGCTTTTTCAAAAGTCCCTATTTACATTTGTGTGTCTGATGTATCAACAGTATAATGATACATTTCACGAATTGCGTATGCAATTAGAAAATCAAGTAGTCCAAAGTCCATAAAATGAAATTTTAGGGCAAATTACAGACATTGGCTTGGCTGTAGTATTTTTAAACAACGTGTGTTAGACTACTGTTATACAAATCGGGATTGACCGAACTCTTTGAGAAAAATAGGAGGAAGCAGCTTTTTATGTTGTACTTAAAATCAGCTAATTTGGAAGATATTGAAAAGGAATACGAATTTATTACTAATACCCCTTCCAATGAAAATGGATTTACGAATTTTGCGTCTGGATGTTCAAGAAAGGAATTTGAAATAAAAATATTACCTGGTTATATTAATGCTGAAAAGGGAATTGATCTGGCTGATGGATGGGTTCCAGAAACGGATTTTTTCTTATGGGATGATGAGAAAATAGTAGGATTATTTCGCGTGCGTCATTACCTTACTCCTGCACTTGCAAACGGAGGAGGCCATATAGGATATGGAATAAAGAAAGAATTCAGAGGCAAGGGATACGCCTCGGAAGGGTTGAGATTGACAATCGAAAAAGCCTGGCACATTATTAAAGAAGACGAAATATATATGTCTGTTCATAGGGATAATATGGCATCTTTGCGTGTGCAGATTAAAAATGGGGCCTATATTCATCACCAAGATGAAAAAGAGTTTTATACCAGAATAAAACGATAAATTCCCGTTTATTGGGAAGTCACAGAGAACGAAAAATCGGAAGTTGGAGGATACACGCATGAAAATTGTAATCATTAATGGAAGTGCCAGAAAAGGAAATACGCTGGCAGCAATCAATGCATTTATAAAAGGAGCGTCAGAAAAGAATAAAATTGAAATCATTGAACCCGACAAACTCAACATTGCACCATGCAAGGGATGTGGTGTCTGTCAATGCTCTAAGGGATGCGTCGACAAGGATGATACAAATTCTACAATTGATAAAATTGCTGCCGCAGATATGATTCTTTTTGCTACACCAGTTTATTGGTGGGGAATGTCAGCACAATTGAAACTTATCATTGATAAGTGCTACTGCCGTGGATTGCAGTTAAAAAACAAAAAAGTTGGCACAATTGTTGTAGGTGGTTCTCCCGTAGGCAGTATCCAGTATGAGCTGATTGATAAGCAGTTTGACTGTATGGCAAAATATCTTTCATGGGATATGCTTTTCAAAAAATCATATTACGCAACAGCCAGAGATGAACTTGAAAAAAATAAGGATTCCATGAACGAACTTGAGTGGATCGGAAAAAATTTATAAAGCACACACCAAATTCCAGTTTGTCAATTACAGGTGA
>NZ_QULJ01000017.1:0-243 GCF_003481505.1 Clostridium sp. OM05-5BH
GATCGACGGCATTATGATGGAGGACAAAAAGGAGGTAGACAAAGTGATTTTGACAGGTGCGGAACTGAGCAAGTATTTCGGCAAGGAAACTACGCCGAGGGAAATGAAGGACCAGATCATCAAGCTGCTGGACGACTGGAAGGGTCAGCAGAAGGAACACGAAAAACCGGAGAAGAAAACCGAACAGGAAAAGTAAGCTAAAACTTCGGGTCAGCATGGCCCGAGGATTGCGGGGCTCTGCCC
>NZ_QULJ01000017.1:271-21052 GCF_003481505.1 Clostridium sp. OM05-5BH
ATTGCGGGGCTCTGCCCCGCGCCCCGAAGCTCTGGAGATATAAATGATTCCCCGTCGCCAGTTATTCCGTAGCATAGCCGGGAAAATCAGTCAAGGGCAGCGCCGCCGCAGGCGGTGCCAGAGGCACCCTTGACGGATTTCTCCCGGTTATGCTTTTTCCCGGTCAAGCGACGGGGATATAAATTCTCCAGAGCCGTTCCCCTTCCCGGGGGAAGGGGCGGAGGGATTGGGCGAACTCTTGCTTTTCCCTAAACCAAAACAGAAATGGAGGCTCAACCAATGAAACGACCTTTAGCGTACCTGACCGCCGCATGGAGCGGCGAGCCGGATGTTGATATGGAGCTGGCGGCTCACTACTGCCGCCTTGCTTATGAGGCGGGCTTTTCCCCGATCTGCCCGCTCTTGTACCTGCCGCTGTTTTTGAATGACAGCGTTCCCGAGGAACATAAGGCCGGGATTGATATGCGCCGGGATATGCTGCGGCGTTCTCATACCCTGATCGTCTGCGGCAGCGTTGTGGACGAGGATGTGAAAAACGATATTGCGGTTGCCGGACGGCTGGGCATTGCGGCGACAACGCTGGAAGGGGTGCTTGCCGTGAAGGGACACGGCACCCCGGGCCATGCCGGACATTAAGCTGGGGAGCCTTTTCGACGGGATCGGCGTGTTCCCTCTGGCTGCTTCCCGGTGCGGTATCCGTCCGGTCTGGGCCAGCGAGATTGAAAAAGCGCCCATCTCCATAACCAAAAGGCACTTTCCCGATATGGCGCATTTGGGAGATATTACGAAGGTGGACGGCGGGAAAATCCCGCCGGTCCATGTGATAACCTTCGGTTCCCCCTGTCAGAACCTTTCTCTGATCGGCAACCGCTCCGGCCTTGCCGGGGCAAAATCAAGCCTGTTCTATCAGGCGTTTCGTATCATACAGGAAATGAGGGATGCTACTGATAACCTATATCCAGCTATCGCTGTTTGGGAAAACGTCATGGGAGCGTTTTCTACAAATGACCGGATGGACTTTAGAGCCGTCCTATCCGCCTTCTCGGACACCGAAGTTCCAATGCCTCCTTCGGGAAGATGGGGAAATGCCGGAATGGTGCGAGGGGGAACGCCTGATGTGTGCTGGCGGCTCATGGACGCCCAGTATTGGGCAGGCACCCGAAGGCTGGCACGAAGGCAGCGGATTTTCGTCGTGGCGGATTTTGGAGGCAGACGTGCCGCAGACATACTATTTAAGCCCCGTCCAATGCTCCCACTTCCTCCGCCTTGCGGAGAGGGCGGGCGGGCCGCCGCCGAAGGAGATCGAACAGCTTCTTTTGAAACAGGGCGGCAGATACCAGTCATCCACCCCTTTCAGTGCTTCCGTATGCGGGGAGCGGCAAAAAGGCAGGAAGAAACGGCCTTCCGAAACAGCTTCGGATTACCAACTGACCCTTTTCCCACTCTTTTAGCCAGTGACGTGACGCCCTTCGCCTTCTGGTATGAGGGCGACCCGGAGGGCGGCTGTATCCGTTTTCTGACGGAAACGGAAAGCGAACGGCTGATGGGGCTGCCAGAGGGCTGGACAAAGTACGGGGCGGACGGCGTGGAGATCCGGCCTCTGCAACGCTACAAGGCGCTGGGGAACGCGATTGCCCTCCCTTGCGCCGATTACATTATGGCCGGGATCTATGAGGTGCTGGCTGACCGGGCCGGAAAGGAGGAATGAGCCCATGTTTGAAGCCTATATAACCAACACCGCCCTGTACCCCTTGATGGGGATTGAGGTAGGGACAACGGTACATTTCCCCACGACGACACAGGAGTTGCAGGCCGCCCTTGCCAAAATCGGGATAGACGGGAAACGGTACAGCGAAGTGTTCTTTACCAGCTTTGACAGCGATGTGCTGGGGCTCTACGATCATCTCTACGAATGTGAGAACATCGACGAGCTGAACGAGCTGGGCCACGCCCTGCTGGAAGTACGGGATAAGGGCGGACTGGAAACCTTTGAAGCCGCTCTTGTCTTGGGAAACCACACACGGAGCGTGAAGGATTTGATAAACCTGACGCAGAACCTTGACCTTTACCGCTTTTACCCGGATATTTCCGATGATGAAGGGCTGGGCCGCCTTTACGCCGACGAGCTTGGGACCATCGACATACCGGAGCACATTCAGAACTACTTCGATTATGAAGCATACGGGCGGGATGTGCGTATCAACGAGGGCGGCGTATTCGCTCCCGGTGGATATGTGTCGGCAGTCCCGGAGGGCTTCAAGGAGTATTACCACGGGCCGCAGGACATTCCGCCGGAACACCGGATATTTGCCTATCCTGAAAAGGCCGAACCTGTCCACTCCATTCTCGTTGCACTCAAACGGTTTCAAGAAGCCCCGCCCGCTCCGAAAAAGGACAAGGCGGGGCCTTCCCATGAAGAACGGTAGGACTTCGGGCCAGCATGGCCCGAAGCATGAAGGAGGTGCATACCATCAACTATTACCCTATCAATGAAGGAGCCGCCCGCCGGGCAAAGGAAATGAACAGCTTTTCCGACTACAAGGAAGGGAGCGCAACGGCGGAATACCGGGCAATGGTGGACAAGGCCGCCGCCATAGCGGAAAAGCAGAAATCCCGGGTGGCCCCCATGTACCATGAGAAGATCGACCATTTGTTAGACACCTATGCCCGAAAGCTGGCTGAAAACATGAACCAGGGCTTTGCCATTGACGCAAGGGTTCCCTCTGTGATGATCGCCGGACCTGCCAATTTCCCGGTGGGGAAGAAGGAAAAACAGAACCGGGCCCGGGACAGCAACATGGAGGAATGGCAGTATATTCAAGGGCTGCTGGATAAGATACGCAGTACCGGCATGGGCGGGATCAGCGCCGATGACCCGGCAGCGATTGAAAAGCTCCAGAAGAAGCTGGACGGGCTGGAACGCTCCCAGCTCATTATGAAGGAGGTCAACGCCTATTACCGCAAGCATGGCAAACTGGATGGCTGTGCGCTGCTGTCGCCGGACCAGATCGAAAAGCTGAAAGCAAGCATGGCGTCAAGCTGGCGGAGCGACCCGAGGCCCTTTGAAAGCTACCAGCTTACCAACAACAACGCGGAGATCCGCCGGGTAAAGGCCCGTATCGAACAGCTTTCCAAACAGGCACAGCAGGAATTTTCCGGCTGGGAGTTCGATGGGGGTCGTGTGGAAATGAACCGGGAGGACAACCGCTTGCAGGTGTTCTTTGACGGAAAGCCTGACGCGGACACCCGGGCCGAGCTGAAAAGCAGCGGCTTTCGTTGGGCTCCCAGCGTGGGTGCATGGCAGAGGCAGCTCACGGACAACGCCATCCGGGCGGCTGACCGGCTGGAATGTATCAAGCCGCTGTCCGGCGAAAAGCCCTCCCAGCTTCAAAAGAAGCCCTCTATCTTGCAGACCATGCGGGAACAGGGCGAAAAAGTCCAGACGGAGCCGGAAAAGAAAGCTCCGTCCGGCAGGGATGCCGAGCGGTAAGCCTCGGGCCACATTGGCCCGAGGCTTTCTGTTCGCCGAGATTGTACGGGGGCCTCCCGGATAGCGGGAACCCCGACGGAAAGGAGGTTTTATGCAGGAAGAAGTAAACCAAAAAACGGTTGCCCTTTCGATCAGGACAACGAAGCTCACGGGAAAAGTGCTGGCTGCCGCTCTTGGGAAGGTGGTGCGGACGCTGCAAAAGCACCACCGGAAGGCGCTGACCCCACAGGGACGCCAGAGTGTGAAAAAGCTGATGAACCACTATGGCGGCAAAAGCGCCATGCCCTATGTGGGAGCCCCGAAGGATTTTGACCGGATCGCGAAGGAGTTCCATGTGGACTACGCTTTCCATAAAGTGAGCCCCGGCCATTACCTGCTGTTTTTCAAAGCCAATCAGGCGGACGCTATCACGGCGGCCTTCCAGAAGTACAGTGCAAAGGTGCTGGACAAAGAGCAGGACAAGCCTTCTATCCTCGGCCAGCTTCGGAAATTCACGGAGCAGATCAGGACGCAGGCAAAGGAGAAGCAGCGGACCAGAGAGGCGGTGAAGGACGGACGTTGAGTGACAAGATCAGAAAATATGTGCTCCCCAACCTGCCGTACCTCTTTGTGTTCTGGTTTTTTTCCAAAATCGGGACGGCCTACCGGACTGCACCCGGCACAGACTTCGGGACAAAGCTCATGGGGATGCTCGACACCTTCCCGAAAGCCTTTGAAACCTACTGGCCGGGGCTGGGCGGTATTGACCTGCTGGTGGGCCTTGCCGGTGCGGCTGGGATGTATCTGCTGATACAGTCAAAGATCAGGAAGGCAAAAAAATTCCGGCGGGATGCAGAGTACGGCACCGCCCGCTTTGGAACAAAGGAGGATATAAAGCCGTTTGTAGACCCTAAATTTCAGAACAATGTCATTTTAACCGGGACGGAGTTCCTTACCATGAACACCCGTCCGAAGGTACCTGCCAATGCCCGGAACCTAAACGCCTGTGTCATCGGCTCGTCCGGCTCGGGAAAGACAAGGTTCTGGCTGCCCCCGCAGCTCCTTCAAGCCCATTCCTCGTATGTGGTGGTAGACCCGAAGGGCGGCACCCTCGACCAGTGCGGGCGGTTCCTGCAAAGGGAAAAATACAGGGTGCGGGTGTTCAACAGTATCGACTTCTCCAAATCCATGCACTACAATCCGCTGGCCTATATCAAGACGGAAAGCGATGTTTTGAAATTCGTTACCGCCCTGATTGCCAATACCAAAGGCGATGGCAAGGAGGGCGACGAGTTCTGGACAAAAGCCGAAACCCTTTTGTACTGCGCCCTTGTGGCCTATATCGTCTTTGAGGGGCCGGAGGAAGAACGCAACATGAATACGCTGGTGGAAATGATAAACAGCATGGAAGTCCGGGAAGATGACGAAACCTTCAAAAATGCGGTTGACTATATGTTCGATGGGCTGGAACGCCGCAGTCCCCAGCACTTCGCTGTGAGACAGTATAAGAAATACAAGCTGGCCAGCGGAGATGTATGCTCTAAGTGACTTCTTAATCATGGTTTTTGTCATGGTTAGTGAAGCAGTCACTTAGAGCATTTTTGTTTCAGGAGGTACAGCCATGAGAAATGAAAAAATTACCCCACTGTACGAGCGCCTGAGCCGGGACGATGAGTTACAGGGCGAGAGCAACTCCATATCCAACCAAAAACAGATGTTAGAGGATTTTGCCCGCCGGAATGGGCTGCCCAACCCTACGCACTTTACCGATGATGGTATCTCAGGCACCCGGTTTGACCGCCCCGGATTTTTGGCGATGATGGAGGAAGTGGAGGCAGGGCGTGTAGAGGCAATCGTCATCAAGGACATGAGCCGGTTAGGACGCGACTATCTAAAGGTCGGTCAGGTCATGGAGGTTTTGCGGCAGCGCGGCGTTCGGCTGATTGCGATCAATGATGGTGTGGACAGTCTGAAAGGCGATGACGATTTTACCCCGTTCCGCAACATCATGAATGAATTTTACGCCCGTGATACCAGTCGAAAAATCCGCTCTGTGTTTAAGTCAAAAGGCATGAGCGGCAAGCACCTGACCGGTACTGTGATTTACGGCTACTTGTGGGATGAAAAGCGGGAGCATTGGTTGGTAGATGAGGAAGCTTCCGAAGTGGTACGCCGTATCTTCTCCCTCACGCTGGAGGGATATGGGCCTTATCAGATCGCCTGCAAATTATCCACAGACCGGATTGAAATTCCTGTCGTACACCTTGCCCGCTTCAACGAGGGTGTGAACCGTTCAAAGCCGGTCAAAGACCCCTATGGATGGGGATCATCTACCATCGTGAACATTTTGAAAAAACGAGAGTATTTAGGGCATACCATCAATTTCAAGACCCGCAAGCACTTTAAGGACAAGAAAAGCCACTATGTTTCTGAGGACGAATGGACGATCTTTGAGAATACCCATGAAGCCATTATCGACCAGCAGACCTTTGATTTGGCGCAGAAAATCCGCAGCAATGTACGGCGTTATCCAAACGGCTGGGGCGAAGCAGCTCCCCTCACAGGCTTGCTCTATTGTGCCGATTGCGGCGGCAAGATGTATGTCCACCGCACCAACAATGGCAAGCGGGTTTCTCAATATACCTGTTCCAATTATACCAAAGTTCCGTGTGGGACACTATGCCCTACACAACACCGTATCAATGAGAGTGCCGTTCTGACATTGGTTTCCGACACGCTCCGGGCTATTGCTGAATATTCCAAAAATGATCGGACGGAATTTATTCACACTGTTCAGGAGACGCAGGTTGCCCAACAGAGTGCCGATATAGCGAAAAAGCGCAGGCGTCTGGCCGCTGCTCAAAAGAGATCCGGAGAACTGGAAAAACTGATTTGCAAAATCTATGAGGACAACACCCTCGGCAAGCTGCCGGATGCACGATATAGGGCACTTGATGCACAGTATGCCAAAGAGCAGGACGCACTTGAGATTGAAATTGCAGAGCTGGAAAAGGCTGTTACTGGCTACGAGCAAAGCCAGAAATCAGCGGAGAAATTTATAGCCCTGATTGATAAGTACGAGAATTTTGACACGCTGACAAACACCATGCTCAACGAGTTTGTAGAGAAAATCCTTGTCCACGAACGCGCCAGAAAAGGCAGTCAGGACACCACGCAGGAAATTGAAATCTACTTCAATTTTTTAGGACGCTATATCCCACCATCCTTACAGCCGGTTCCTTTAACACCGGAGGAACAGGAAGAATTGCGAAAAAAAGAAGAACGCAAGGACAGGCTCCATCAGAACTATTTGAAACGAAAAGCCAGCGGCGCACAGAAACGGTATGAGAACAAAATCAAGGCGAAGAAAAAAGCGGAAATGGACGCTAAGAAAGCCCTGATTCGGGCTGAGGATATGAAAAAAGGTGTTTTTTCTACTGTCGGGCAGCTACCAAAAGAAGAACCGCGCAAAGGCGGCATAGCAGCCAGCGCAGCAGTCTAATCATCACGGAGCAAAGGAGAATGAATATGAGTAAGTTGACTTACATTCGTTGTGGAGATTATGATATACCCAACCTAAAACTTTCTGAACAGCCGGAAACTTCTATTGGCAAGTACGGCAGGATGCGAAAATCCTACCTGAAGGAACATCACCCCATTCTCTACAACCAACTACTGATGAGCGAGAAGCTGTATCCGCACCTGATAGAGATTGACCGGACAGCGCGGGAGCGTATGGACGCCATGTTACCTCACATGATGGAGGTTGCGGGTGTCACTGAGGAACTGAAAGCCTGTGATCCTATGCGTTGGGTGGGGCTGATGAACACATTAACGGCACAGATTGAGGAAATTTTAATCAGGGAACTGATTTGCAGATGAATGGGAGGTGCGGGAAATGCTGACCTTTGAAAAGGTTTTGAAAGTGTTTCAGGCATATCTGGATGATGACCCTCTGTATGAGGTGGTTCAGACCAGTCATGGTTATACATTGATGGCATGGGAACCCCACCGGAATGACTGGTACAGCGCAGAAATACAGAAAACCCCGGAGGATTTACGGAACGCTTTGTTGGGTACATACGCCAACTTTCTGGAAGATAAGATTACTGGAAATGACCGTGACCTGACTGTGACAGAAACCGGAGAAATCCAGCAGAGGTGTCGGGAACTTTTGGAAAAGTGCCGGGAACCTTGATATAGAAATGCCAGAAGGAGGCCGCGATTATGCGTCCTCCTTCTGCTTCGCAGTCTGTTCCATTTTGAGCGCCCCGTCTATGGCACCTTCGATAATCGGCAGGTATTCTTCAGGGCAAAGCTTCAGCTTGTGGCTGACCCGTTGCCGCTGTTCGCTTTCTTCTCGCATAATCTCCGGGTTAAAATACCGTTCCACGGGAAGTCCGCAGACCTTAATCAACTGGATCATCACAGGCAGGCTCGGAATCGCACCTTGATTCTCAATGTTGGCAAGATACCGCCATTCAATCCCAACCATTTCTGCCAATGTTTTTCGTGCCAGACGCTTTGCCTCTCGTGCAGCTTTGACATCTGCGCCGAAGGTTTCAAAACCGGGACAATCTTCAACTTTCGCCATATAACATCACCCAGTTACATTGTATAATTCATACTTTGCCCGTGGAATGTTGCTATATGCAGGTTAGTTGAAGTTTATAATTCACATTTCGTTCCTTGCATTGTTCGAGAAAGAGAACTATAATGTACTCTGTGGAGGTGCGGAATGGACTATATGACATTGAAAGAGGCCGCCGAAAAGTGGGGCGTGACACCTCGTAGGGTAAATTATTATTGCGCCGGAGGGCGCATTCCCGGCGCTGTGAAGATGGCTGGTGTTTGGCTGATCCCAAAGAACGCAGAAAAGCCGATTGACGGAAGGACAAAACAAGGGAAGGGGTTGCACCATGAATAAAATCCTGATTATAGATGATGACAAAGAGCTGTGCGCTTTGATTAAACGTAGCGTACAAGCAGAAAACATAGAAGCTGATTTTTGTAATACCGGAAAAGAGGGCTTACAAAAATTAAGAGAGCAGGAATACCAGCTTGTGGTGCTGGATGTGATGATGCCCGGCATGGACGGGTTTGAAACGCTGGAAGAAATTCGCAAGGAGTACAGCTTGCCGATTTTGATGTTCACATCTAAAAATGACAGCATTTCTAAAGTACGGGGCTTACGGGCCGGAGCGGACGATTATCTTACAAAACCGTTTGATATGGATGAACTGATTGCCCGTATTGCGTCTCTTATTCGCCGCTACACTCGCTTTAATCAGCAAGCTGGAGCCATACAAAAGCTAAATTTTGACGGATTGCAGATTGACCTTGAAAATCGTTCTGCTACTACATCAAACGGCACTTTTGAACTGCCCCCAAAGGAATTTGATTTGCTCCTGTACTGTGCAAAACATCAAGGGAAAATTTTGACCAAACAGCAGATTTATGAGGAAGTATGGGGCGAAGAATATTTCTATGATGACAGTAACATTATGGCGATTATCAGTCGGCTTCGTAAAAAATTAGAAGTCAATCCTTCAAGCCCAAAGTATATACAAACGGTCAAAGGGATTGGCTACCGGTTTAATAAGGAGGTGTAGTCAGCATGGAAATTATCGTATTCTTGTCCATTGTGATTGCTGTTGTGGCTGTATTGACTTCCATCGTTCTCGTTCGGCGTGTAAAAAAACAAATAGCAGAAATGACCGATGTGCTGGTTGATGTGAAAAACGGAAATGGCAACCGGCGTATTCTATCTGCAACAAATGAACTGACAGCACCTCTTGCCTATGAAATCAATGAGATCGTTGTGGCCTATGAAAGCAGACTTTCAACTGTACGGCAGACAGAAGAAACCAACCGCCAGCTTATGACGAGCCTTTCCCATGACGTGCGAACGCCCCTTACTACTCTGCTTGGGTATCTTGACGCTGCACACAAAGGACTGGTCACAGGAAAAGACCGGGATGATTATATTGAAACCGCCCGTCGGAAAGCCCATGATCTGAAAGAATACATTGATGTACTCTTTGACTGGTTCAAGTTAAATTCAAACGAGTTTGCTTTGGAGATCCAGAGCGTTGAGGTTGCAGAGCTGACAAGAAATATTCTGATCGACTGGATACCGATTTTTGAGGATAAACAGGTTGATTATGACATTGATATTCCTGAACAGCCTGTCCGGGTAAGATTGGATATGGATAGCTATATGAGGATCATCAATAACCTTATTCAAAATGTAATCGCTCACAGCCATGCGGACAAAATCAAAATTTCCCTATCGAAGAAGGAAAATAACATGGAGCTGCTGCTGGCGGATAATGGAGTGGGAATTGAGAAAGAAGATTTGAAACACATATTTGAACGGCTTTATAAGTGTGATAAAGGACGCTCTGAAAAAGGCAGCGGACTTGGTCTTTCTATTGTCCATCAGCTTGTAGAAAAGATGGGTGGAAATATAACAGTTGAAAGTTTGCCGGGAAAAGGAACTGAATTTATGTTGCTTTTTCCCTTGGAGAGTTAAGCGGGTTCCCGTCTTTATGGCGGGAGCCTTTGTCATTTTACTGGATTTCAAATTGCAAGGTTAATGCAAGGTTGCGGCAAGGTTAATGCAAGGTTGGCATGATAGAATACCTTACAGAACAGGAGGTTTTGAATATGGATACAAATTATATCATTGAAACAAAAAATCTGACAAAGCAATACGGCTCACAAAAGAGTGTGGCTGACTTAAATATCCATGTCAAGCGTGGGAGAATTTATGGTCTGTTGGGTAGAAACGGAGCCGGAAAAACCACAACTATGAAAATGCTGTTGGGCTTAACGAAGCCGACTTCCGGGGAGGTCAAAATCTGGGGAAAGTCTTTGCAAGGGAATGAAAAGAAGCTGTTGCCCCGTATCGGAAGCCTGATTGAGTCCCCCGGTTTTTATCCCAATCTGACCGGCACAGAGAACCTGCGTATCTTTGCTACTCTGCGGGGCGTACCAAACAATCATGCCATCAAAGATGCTCTGGATCTGGTAGGACTGCCCTACAAAGATAAAAAGCTCTTTTCACAGTATTCTCTTGGTATGAAGCAGCGGCTTGCCATCGCCCTTGCCGTTATGCACGATCCGGAGCTTTTGATTTTGGATGAGCCGATCAACGGCCTCGATCCCATCGGTATTGCAGAAGTACGTTCCTTTATTCGTGAGCTTTGTGACGCGCGAGGAAAAACCATTTTGATTTCCAGTCACATTCTTTCGGAGATTTCCTTGCTGGCTGACGATATTGGAATTATCGACCACGGCGCATTGCTGGAAGAAGAAAGCCTTGCTGAGCTGGAGCAAAAAAGCAGTAAGCATATCCGTTTTACGCTTTCGGATACTGCACAGGCGGCAAGAATTTTGGAACGCAATTTCCATGAAAACCATTTTTCCATACAGGACGACCACAATCTGCGTCTACACAATATGGAGCTACCCGTGGGGAAAATTGTAACTGCTTTTGTAGAAAACGGATTGGAGGTATCAGAAGCACATACCTGTGAAGAAAGTCTTGAAGATTACTTCAAGCGTGTGACAGGGGGCGAAGGAATTGCTTAAACTAATCAAATGCGAATTTTTGAAATTGAAACGGAAGAAATTTATTCCGCTGATTATTTTGGCTGCGTTCCTGTTTCCAATCCCGCTGACTTATCTGATGACAACGCCCTCTATGATGGAGCGATATACGGATCGGGCAGATGCTTTCGATGGACTATTTAACATGGTGTTGGGATATGGTATCCAGTTTTTACTGCCCTGCATTATCGGAGTGATTGCCGCTATTCTGTTTTTTATGGAACGCGACAATGATACATTCAAAAATCTGCGTACAATTCCCGTAACCAGCACGCAAATGGTACTTGCAAAGATTATTGTCCTTTTTATCTTTGGAATTGTTTTTTGCGTGGCTTCTACCATTGCAACAATTCTTTGCGGAATTGGAACATTAGAAGTTTATGGAATTGGTTATAAGCTGTTTTTGGCGGTTGAAACGGGGATCTTCATTACGGCAGGAACACTCCCGTTGATTGTCCTTGTTGTCTTTTTCAGTAAGACCTATGTTTTTTCCATTTTGTTGTGTGTCTTTTACAGCGTTCTGAACATGAGTGCTACGGCATTGTTTGACACACTGCCTAAAACTATGTTATGGCTTCTGCCCACGCCACTGACTACATTTTGGAGTGCGGGAGATATGGCGGCTCATGGAATAAAAATGGACTTGGAGCAAATGACAGGGCTAATTCCCTCAACATTTCAAGTTGTATTCATTCTTGGGATTATGGCATTCGTTTCGTTCTTACTGATTGACAGATTATATAAGCAGAGGGGGGAATAAACATGGTTCGCATTGTAAAAACAGAATTTTATAAATTGAAAAGGTATCATATCCTTTGGGCGGGCGTTGCACTCATGCTCCTATCCGTCCTGCTGACCTTGTTTACCTCTATGGCGAATGATGGTTCCGTTTGGGATTTTGCCTATCTTACAGAACAGGTCATCAAAAACAATATGTCCATGATTTTTCCGATGTGTATCAGCCTAATTGCTGGATATATGATTTCTCGTGAGCAGACGGATGACACATTGAAAAATATTCTGACTGTGCCGATCTCTTTTAAGAAACTGTTGACCGGAAAATTGATTGTGTGCGGCGTATTGTCTATTATTTTCGGGCTGATATGCAGTCTGTTTACAATCATAGCAGAAATGATTGTGGGATTTCCCGGCTTTGAGATTTCCTTAGCTCTAAAAGCAGCCTTGCAGATTACTGCGGTTAATTTCTTTTTATATCTTGCGGTTCTGCCGATTATCGCTCTTACTTGTCGGAGTGCAGGCAGCTTTTTAGTCGGTGTAATCATTGCTTTTGTCTATGGATATGGAGGGATGTTTGCCGCTGGAAATATGACATTAGCAAACCTTTATCCGATTACCGCAAGTCTTGGAATGGTAGGCTACCGTAGCTATGATACCGCAGTCAACTGGAATATCGGAACCTGTTCTTGCAGTCTTGCGCTTGCTGTCGTTATTTCTGCCATCTTGATTTTGTGCATGAAAGAACGAGAAGCAACCCAAACAAAGAAAAAGGCCAAAAAGGTAGCTCCAAAGAAAGGCTGGTGATGATTTTATGAAGAAAATAGTTTTAGCATTGGCATTTGTCCTTTTGGGAAGTTTTATGCTTTCTGGCTGTTCAAAAGATGAAATTCTCGATCATTATAATAATATCGTTCAGTCGGCTGGAGCCATAGAACTTACAGGAAAGTCATCTTTGGAAGGAACAAAAGAAAAAGGGATCGATGATTATACGGGAACTTATACGGCTGATTATGAGGATTTTTCAGATACAGAGTATTTGTTCGGAGGAACTTCCATAAAAAGAGAAGCCGGTAAGGAACTGTCTATTGACTGCACTTTGGAGGTTACGGAAGGTACTGCAAAAGTATTTTGGATTTCTGGATCTGATAAAGCAGTCACTTTGATTGAAACAACCGGAACTTATAGTGACACAATTACACTTCCTGATGGTGGAAATTATATCGGAATTGAATGCGAGAGTTTCACAGGAAGCATTGAATTAAATATTGAATAACATTCTGCCGGACGACGGCAAAAGAAAAAAAGCCGTCGTAGAGCAGACAATTTGACACGCCCATTTGAAACGGCGGCTTTGATTTTCAGAGCCGCCGTTTCTTTTCGTCCACGCTAAACCAACGACGACCTAACACCGTGTAAATCCACGGCGGCACATAGGAGGATTGCCGCCGTGTCTATTTTTGCCTTTTTTCACAGTCCCCATGACCTGCACCAGCTAAAAAAAGCCTGTTCCCAGCAGCGGAGCAATGCGGTCAGAAGTATGCACTATACCATGTAACTAAACAGCAAAATATACTCTATTACGCTCGTATGGCTTTATGCCGTCCGGGCGCTTTTTTGTCTCTATGGAGCCGGAACATCGGGTCAGCATGGCCCGAACTTTATCCCCGGTGCCGTTCTCCGCCGCCCCATTCAGATTTACCAAAAAAATCTGAATGGAGGAAAGGCAGATGGAAGTTACCATCAATTATAACGGACAAGCTGTGGCCGTGGAGGTTACGCTGGAAGTCTATGAATTTCTTGACCGGGCCGATCATAAAACGGAGAACCTGTTCCATGAACAGCGGCGGCATTGGGATGGCCGGGAGTTTGACGAGTACATCATTACCACCGAGGGTGTAGGGGTCTACGGCGAAACGCCGGAGGAATACCTTTGCCGCATGGAAACGCTGCATGAGCTGATGGCTGTTCTGGACACCTGTACCGAGGCCCAGCGCCGCCGGTTCCTGCTCTATGCGCTTGACGGGCTGAGCCTTGCAGAGATCGGTGTGCTGTGCGGCTGCTCCAAAGTGGCTGTGTATCAAAGTGTGGAGGCGGTCAGAAAAAAATTTATAAATTTCTTTGAGAACAGGCTTAACGAATGACCTGTTTTCTGGCTACCAAGTGAAAGGGATCATTTCCCTTATCTCAGCGAGGGGCGGACAGCGGACGAGCTGCCCGCCTCTCCAATTTTCAGGAGGTAAGCCTATGAAAACAATCAATCTGCGGTGGATGTATCCCCACTACCGGCATGACGAGTTTGTGGATGTTACGGACGAAGTGTGGGCAGCGATGTATCAGGCCCAGCGGGAGATGGAGAACTATGAGCGCCGGAAAGTCTACCACCGCGCCTACTACTCTCTGGACGCATACAGCTGGCTGGAAAATTACGCACTGGAACACAGCAGATCGCCGGAAGATATTTTGCTGGAACGAGAAGAAATGACCACCCGACTATACCTGATTGCAGCTCTGCCGGTGGCTCTGGCTCATGCCACTCCGACACAGGCCCGCCGTGTTCACGCCTACTACATTGCTGGTATCAAGCAGCCGGAAATCTCTCGGATAGAGGGCGTCCACAGCAGCAAGGTCAGCGTTGCCATCCGCCGGGGGCTGCGGAATATGCGCCGCTGCTATGATGGCCTTTTCCAAACAGAGTGAGGGCATGCCTATGCAGACCATCAATCTCAAACAATATTATCCATTTTGCAAAGAGGACATTTTTGTGGAGGTGTCCGATGAGATCGTCGAAGCGTTTCTTCTGGACAAGAGAGCCGAGGCCGCCAGAGATCGCAAGATGTTCCGGTATAAGGCGTTTTATTCCCTCGATTGTAACGACGGAATCGAAAATGCTGCAATCGGCTGGGCGCAGTCATCGCCGGAGGATCATCTGATAGAAAAAGAAGAATTAGCCGAATACGAAGAACTGATACGGCGATTGTATGAAGCCATTTCCTCCCTGCCGTCTATGCAGGCTCGCCGTGTCCACGCCCGCTATATGCTGGGTATGAAAGTGAAAGATATTGCCGCAATGGAGGGTATCACGCCATCACAGGCGGGAAAATCCATCCACGCTGCACTGCGGAGGCTGCGCCGGTACTTTGCTCGACAGAAATGGACGGTCAATCTATGAGTATTTTCAAAGAAAAGAGGTGCCTGACATGAACGAAAAAATTACAGCCCACCCCCAAAAAGAAGAACGGGAGAAAGTCCTGAAGGAGATCCGGCAGCTTGAAAACCGAAAGAAGCTTTTGGAGAACAAGCAGCGGAACGAAGAACGCAGGGTTCGCACCCGCCGCCTGATTGAGCGCGGAGCCATTTTGGAGGGGATTTTCCCGCTGGCTCCCGACCTTTCCGGCGCGGAGGTCAAAACATTTCTGATTGCCCTGTCCCATCTTCCGGGGGCTGCGGAATTGACTGCAAACCTGCCAAAATCCGGGGACACGCCATAAGTCCCTTGTTTACAAGGGCGCACTTATACACCGTTGCCGGTGTCGTGCGCCCTGCCGGGGGCTGTTGCGCTCTCCGAGCGCGATGGGGCGCTACACTCCCCAAACCCCTTGTGCGCCCCGCGCAGCCAGACACCCGCTTCGCGTCTGTCCGGCTCCACGGAGCCTGAATACCCCTTACCGAAAGGAGGTGCCACCCATAGATTTTTGTCATATTCCCGTTAGTATCATCAAGCGCAGCGAGGGCCGTTCCGCTGTTGCCGCAGCCGCCTACCGCAGCGGAACAAAGCTGACGAATGAATGGGACGGCCTTACCCACGATTACACCCGCAAGGGCGGCGTTGTCCATGCGGAGATCATGCTGCCCGCCCACGCCCCGCGGTCATTTGCAGACCGCTCCACCCTTTGGAACAGTGTGGAGCAGATCGAGAAAGCCAGGGACAGCCAGCTTGCCCGCGAGATCGAGGCGGCTTTGCCCCGCGAACTGTCCAGGGAACAGCAGCTTGCCCTTGTCCGGGCCTATGTGAAGGACAATTTTGTAGACAAAGGAATGTGTGCCGACTTTGCTATCCATGACAAGGGAACAGGCAATCCTCATGTCCATATCATGCTGACGCTCCGGCCTTTGAAAGAAAATGGACAGTGGGGCGCAAAGTGCCGCAAGGCATACGATCTGGACGAGAATGGACAGCGTATCCCGGATGGGAAAGGCGGTTGGAAAAATCACAGAGTGGATACAACCGACTGGAACGATAAAGGAAATGTGGAGATTTGGCGGGCGGCATGGGCGGCCTGCACCAACCGGGCGCTGGAATCTGCCGGTAGACCGGAGCGCATTGACCACCGCAGCTACAAGCGGCAGGGCATTGATAAAATCCCCTCTGTCCATCTGGGGCCAGCTGCCAGCCAAATGGAAAAGCGCGGTATCCGCACCGACAAGGGGGAAGTAAACCGACAGATCGCCGCCGACAACAAACTGCTGAAAGAAATTAAAGCCCGCATTACCCGTCTTTATCGCTGGTCGAAAGCCGAAACGGAAAAACCACAAACGCAGCAAAGCAGCTTGACCGCCTTGTGGGAGGCCCAGCAGCAGTTGAACGCTCCCCACACCCGCACCGGCAAAATCCGGGCTTTGCAGGAAAGCGCTGCACTATTCAGCTTTTTGCAGGCAAACGGCATCCAGTCTATGCAGCAGCTTCATGAAAAAATCGCTGATATGAACAGCCGTTACTATGACCTGCGGGGAAAGATCGTCAAGGCCGAGCGCCGGATCGCCATTCTTACCGAACGCGGGGAGATGTGGGAACAGTACAACCAGTACAAGTCCATCCACAAGCAGCTTGCCAAAGTAAAGCCGGAAAAACGGGAACAGTTTGAACAGCGCCACAGCCGGGAACTGATTCTGTATGACGCAGCGGCCCGGTATCTGAAAGAACTGAAAGACAGCGGCGAGGCAATCACCCCAAAGGCATGGCAGCTGGAAATTGACCAGCTGGCCGCCGGAAAGCAGACGGACACGCTTGCCATGAAAGCCATGCGGGAGGATTTGAAAGCAGTGGAACGGCTCCGCAAAACCGCCGAGCAGCTGTCCAGACAGGAACGGGACAAGTCTCACGACCGTGGGCCGGAGCGGTAAAGGCTACCGCGTTTTGGCGTACCCCTGTCAAGTGCGTCGCGTTTCACGACATACCTTTGCATACAGAAAAACCGCCGTACAGGTTTCCCCATACGGCGGCAGACTGTTTATTTGCCGAACAAGTCGCTGTGTGTGCCGGTGCGGGCCAGCGTCAGCACCAGAACATCATCTTCTATGCGGTAGACAAGCAGCCAGTCCGGGAGAATGTGACATTCCCGATGGCCTGCCCAATCGCCGGACAGGTCATGGTCACGGTTCTTATCCGGCAGCGGTTCGCCCATCGCCAGCAACGCTACGACCTGCTCCAGCAGCTCGATTTTCAAGCCACGCTTGATGGCTCGTTTGTAGTCTTTTTTGAAACTGGTCGTGTACTTGACGGTATATTTGGTTTCTTTCATCTTTTCAGGTCAGCAAACAACTCGTCAAGGTCATTGTAGCCCTTTACAGACGGGTCTTTTGCAATCCTTTCCGCTTCCAGCATGGCAGCAACCGTTTCTTTGTTCGGCTGTTCCAGCCTTACTTCAAAGGGAATGCCGCCTTCACGAAGCGACTGGCGCACAAAGATGTTAAACGCCGTAGTCAGGTTCATGCCAAGTTCAGTAAACAGTGCGTCCGCCTGTGCTTTCAAATCTGCGTCCATGCGGATACTGATGTTTGTGGTATTTCCAGCCATACGATCAACCCCTTTCTGCTGGCAATTATAGTATATGCCATTTGCACGAAGAAAACAATACTTTGCACGAATATTTAACAATAAATTCATTCAAGGAGGTTACTGGCTTTATGAAAGAAATCATTTATGAAGAACAATAAGTCTGAACCTATCCCAGTCATGGATTACCGCCAGTACCGCAGAGTGCGGAGGCTGGTGCATGAGTGCTGTAACTACATCGACGGAAACTGTATCGCCCTGGACGATGGGGAGGAATGTGTCTGTGTCCAGTCTATTTCCTACTCCCTGTTGTGCAGGTGGTTTCGGGCGGCGGTATTACCGCAGGATAAGGAACTGGAAACGGCGCTGTTCCACCGGCTGAATGCTAAGAAATGCTCCGTATGTAGGGCGCTGTTTACCCCCGGTTCCAACCGGGCCAAATACTGCCCGGAATGTGCCGCACGCATGAAGCGGATCAATGCCGCAAAGCGCAAACGGAAACAACGGGAGAAATGTCACGCTTTAGGGGCTGAAAAACCCTTGTAAATCAAGGCTTTTTTCGAGGGTGTCAAAGGCAGTCTGATAGATTTATCCTCTGCCCCCTAAAATAGCCTTAAAATGCGTACAGAATCCCAAGAGAAACCCCAAGGAGGAACCCTATGTCAGACAACCGAAAATATTATTACCTGAAACTCAAAGAAAACTATTTTGACGATGATTCCATCGTGCTGCTGGAAAGTATGCAGGATGGTGTGCTGTATTCCAACATTCTGCTCAAGCTGTATCTGAAATCGCTGAAACATGGCGGACGGCTTCAACTTGACGAGGACATTCCTTACACGGCGCAGATGATCGCCACCATTACCCGCCAGCAGATCGGCACTGTGGAGAGAGCCTTGCAGATCTTTTTGAAGCTGGGTCTTGTGGAGGTGCTGGACAGCGGCACATTCTACATGAGCAACATCGAACTTTTAATCGGCCAGTCCTCTACCGAGGCTGAGCGAAAGCGGGCTGCAAGGCTTCAAAATAAGGCTCTTTCTGCGCCCCGGACAAACGGCGGACATTTGTCCGACATTCGTCCACCAGAGATAGAGATAGAGTTAGAGAAAGAGATAGAGATAAAGAGAGAGATAGAGAAGGGACACCCCGCCCCCGCCTATGGCCGTTACCAGAATGTTTTCCTGACAGATGAAGAACTGGCAGACTTGCAGGCCAGCTTTCCCACCGTATGGGGCCAGTACATCGAAAAACTGTCCGAGTACATGGCTTCTACCGGCAAGCGTTATCAGAGCCATGCAGCGACCATCCGGCGCTGGGCCGGTGAGGACGCTAAAAAAGCTGTCACACCCTCACGCAACCGGGATTACAGCGTAAAGGAGGATGAAACTGTATGATTGAGATTACCGCAGAAATCCGGGCGCTGATTGACAAGGCAGCCGCCGGTATGGAACTGGCCGGGGACGAGTACATAGACCCGGCAGACGGGCTCATTCACTGTAAGAAATGCGGCGGCCAGAGGCAGACCGTTGTGCCATGCTTCGGGAAATCCGGCTACTTTATGCCGCGCTGCATCTGCCAGTGCCAGCGGGAGGCTGAGGAGCAGCGCAAGGCTGCTGAAGAACGGCAGCGCCGCATGGAGCGTATCAAACGCCGAAAGGCACAGGGCTTGCAAGACCGTTATCTGTACGACTACACATTTTCCAATGATAACGGGCAAAACCCATTGATGGACAAGGCTCATGCCTATGTGGAGAACTGGAAAGAGGCATATAAGAGCAATATCGGGCTTTTGCTGTTTGGAGATGTGGGAACCGGCAAGTCTTTCTTCGCCGGATGTATTGCCAACGCTTTGCTTGACCAGGATGTGCCGGTGCTGATGACAAACTTCCCCACCATTCTGAACCGCCTGACCGGGATGTTCTCTGAGGACAGGTCGGAGTTTATTGCCAGCTTTGACGAGTATGACCTGCTTATCATTGACGATCTGGGAGTAGAGCGCAGTACCGAATATGCTATGGAGCAGATGTTTTTCGTCATCGACAGCCGCTACCGCAGCCGCAGGCCCATGATTATCACAACAAACTTGAAACTGTCCGAGCTGAAAAACCCGCCTGATCTGGCCCACGCCCGTATCTATGACCGTATTCTGGAACGGTGTGCGCCGATTCTTTTTGACGGGAAGAATTTCCGGGAAGAAAATGCCGGTGCTACCCGACAGACAGCAAAAGACATTGTAAACAGTAAGCAAGACTGATTTTTTACCGGGCGGCACAGACCCGTTCGGAGAAAGGAGCGCCATGAACAGAGAACCCCGTACTATGCAGGTGGCAGACGCCGCTACTGCGTCCAGAGCGCCGGAAAACACGCCAGCGATGGTAAAGAAAATCGGCAAGACAACCTACAAGGTTCATGTCCATTTCAGCAATACCAGCACAGAAACCATGAGCGATAAAATCAAGCGTATGCTCAAAAATGAAATTCAGCAGATGTGACAGACTGATAAACGAAGCCGCCTTGTGCTAAACTGATGATGGTACGCACCAAAATTTTTGTCAAGGAGGATACGAAAATGCTTTACACAGAAAAAGAGAAGCATGAAATTGAACGAGTAAAGGAGGTCTTTGCGGAACATCTGCGGCAAAGTCCTGATTTTGAACTGCTCTGGTCGGACAAGGTAGGCTATGTCTGGCTGACGATTGGCGTAAATCCGCTTTATGTGGATACTGGCATCAGGATAGAATCAGCCGCTGATCTCTGCGGTAGATGTTTGGATGATGTTGCTACGGATGTTTTATATATGACGGGCAACGATCACGCGCTGGAAGCAGCCGATCCGCTGGAATTGGCCGAAATCAAGCGGCGCTGGGAGCCATATATCAACCAGCTGCCAGACTATGCGTATCTCTGCAAAGACCTGCTGAACGGAAAAATGTAATCTATCAAACGAGGTGTCAGGAGCCATACGGTGCTTCTGGCACCTTTTTTGTAGATTTTTTGTGAATTTGATTAAAAAGTCCTTGACAATTTGTCTCTGGCAAGACAGCTAAAAGCATACTGATTAGCTGCGGAGCCAGACTTGCCCCCTTTGACATTCCCCAGCTTCGGGAGATCATGTCCTATGACGAACTGGAGCTTGATAAGCTGGGGGATGAAAAATCAGCGCTGTTCTTCCTTATCAGCGACACGG
>NZ_QULJ01000017.1:21062-21268 GCF_003481505.1 Clostridium sp. OM05-5BH
GATAAGCTGGGGGATGAAAAATCAGCGCTGTTCTTTCTTATCAGCGACACGGACACCACCTACAACTTTTTGGTTGCCCTCGCTTTTTCGCAGATGTTCAACCTTCTGTGTGAACGGGCTGACAATACCTATGGCGGGCGTCTGCCCTACCATGTGCGGGTGCTGTGGGACGAGGCTGCCAACACCGGGCAGGTGCCGGGGCTGGA
>NZ_QULJ01000018.1:0-1092 GCF_003481505.1 Clostridium sp. OM05-5BH
TGGCAAGCAATGCCTCTGTGGCCACAAGTGGCACAAAGGCGGCTTGTTGGGGCTCGCCCCAAACCCGTATCTTCGGGCCAACATGGCCCGAAGTGTCAGCGTCGCTTTGCTTCTTATTTTCATAACCTTAACGCTCCTTTTCCTGCTTTCTTCCCGGCTCGGTGTAGCCCATCAGAGTGTCAATGTTCGCCTTGATTGTGACGATCTCCTGCATATCCCGTCGTGCCTTCTGGTATTCTCCATAGAGCTGTTTTTTCTTTGCTGTGAGCTTACGGCCTTCTTCCTTCAGCACATCCATTTTGGGGAGCTTTGCCCCGCCCAGCAGAGAGCGCATTTCCGCTTGTGCAACCCGGTACAGTTCAAGGTCGGCCTCATGCTCCGCAAGGAATTTCCTGCTGTACTTCGTCGCCTTATACTGCTCAAAGACTGGGCGGGTTTTGGCATACTGAACCGTTGCAGCCTTTAGCCCGGCATTGGTTTTCATAGCCTGTTCCGTCTGCTTGACCTGCTCGGAAATAGCATGGAAACGGTCTGCCGCCTCGGTGGCTTTCTGCGCCAACTGCTCATAATCGGTCAGGTTATTGTCCTGTATATAGGCAAGAGCGGCGGCCATCTGCTTAATGTTAAATACCTTCGCCCAGCGTTCATATCCAGGCCCCTTACCGGCAGCCAGCTTTGCTTGAATATCCACCGCCAGACTGATTTTCCGTTCCGAGCGCCCGGGGCGTTTTTCTTTGCCCTCAATGGCAGACAGAACATCTTGCAAGTCGTAGCCGTCTCCCAGCGTGGAAGCCCGCAGACGGGTAAAGCGTTCCTGTCCCTGCCCGGTCAGCCGGAAACTGATACCGCCGCCCCGAACCGTCTTGACCTCATATCCGGCCCGCTTCATCAGATTGAGAAATTCGTCCAGATCAGCGGGGCGTTCCGCCAGCGCAGTATCAATGGCAAGGCGCAGTCTGTCCTGATAGGAAAGCGGCCCTTTTCGTTCTTTCTGCCATTCTCCATAATTCCGATACTTGCCCTTGCTCCGGGGCTTCGGGTTCTCTACAATGGACAGCCCGTTTTCAAGGCACAGCCTGTCAGAGAGCCGCC
>NZ_QULJ01000018.1:1102-6996 GCF_003481505.1 Clostridium sp. OM05-5BH
ATGGACAGCCCGTTTTCAAGGCACAGCCTGTCAGAGAGCCGCCGAAGGGCGAAGCTGGAGCCCCAAAAATTTCGGAATTTCCGGGTGCAGTCAAGGGTGGTGGAGTTGTAATAAATGTGACAATGGATGTGCTGCTTATCGGTGTGCGTGGTAACGATAAAAGCGTGCCGCCCCTTTGTCCAGCGCATAGCCAGCTCATAGCCGATACGGTTCGCCTCCTTCGGGGTGATCTCGCCCGGATAGAAGGATTGTCGTATCTGATAGCACAGCACATCATTTTCTTTTTTCTGTTCCCGGCCCGTCATAGCGGCATAGCTGGCTTTTGCCAAAAGGAACTCGTCCGCCACGGTGGCCGGATCACATTCATAAGCGGAGATATACTTTCCGCTTTCTGTTTTCTCCGGGTCCTTGCCATAATCCAGACAATCCCGGATAGCCTCAGCAATCGTTTCGCCTTCGCCCGCATGGCGCTGCAACAAAGTTGTGGTAGCCAGAAATCATCCCTCCTTTCCATGAGAAAAGGGCGGCCCATCCAGACCGCCCCGACTTCGGGCCAACATGGCCCGAGGCTGTTTAACTTGCCAGAAACCGGTACAGAGCGGATTTGCCTCCGTCCAGCGCCCAAAGAAGGGAGCCCGCCGCCGCTTGCAGTCCATACGGCGAAAGAAGGAAAGCGAGAAACAGAAATACAATCCCGCCTATGGGCGTCGGCGTGAAAAAGAGAGCGACACCCAGCACCACCAGAATCACAGAGGCAATCGTCAGCAGGACGGCACAAATATCAAACAGGAATACCAGCAGAGCCGCCAGAAGGGACAACGCTAAAGCAAAGGGAGCAACCAATATTTTCAGCAGTATCTTCATCTTCAAAACCTCCTTTATCTATCCTTCCTACCTCTATTTTATCATGCCTGCCCGGGGACATAAATGTTGCGAAAGATTAGTGAATCCTGTCCCAAACCTTCGGGCCATGATGGCCCGAAAACAGAAAAAGCAGGACACATTCATGTCCTGCCAAATTTCTGCTATTCTGTTTCCTGCTGCGGGCAATCGGGAACTGTCAGCAGCGAAGTGTCGATAACAATATCCTCTGCTGGTTTCAAGAGCTCTGTCAAATCGTGCTGCCGTCCCACGTTGGTCACATCAATTTTATTCACGCATATTCCAATCCACGGAAACTGTCTGCTTAATTCATCCATCAAGTCGTATATATCAGCAGTTGCCAGCTTATCATCCGATATGTAGCCGGAGCCTTGACGGTGAGAAAAACGATGCCGTTTGAAGAACCGGCGCAAGTCGTCATACGCCTGCCGGTAATTGGCTCCGGGGTAATGCTCTTTTAATTGATGGGTGTCCAGATCAAAATTTAAGGCTTTGAAATATTTTCTCTCCAAAACTCAAGCCCTCATTGCTGTTTTTTCCTGATAGTGGGTCAACAGATCTTCTTCATTGAAATCATCTGGACTGTCAGAATCGTCACTGTCACAAAGACGCCACACAGAAACATTATCCATGAACCATGTCTGCCGCTTCAAGGTATTGACGATCCGGCCGAACAGACTAAAATCCCTCGCTCTGCCGCAGTCACGGAATACCAAAGCGCCGGAACCATCCTCCATACGGGGAAGGCCCACGGTTTGGAATGTATGATTGATTGTGTTGTAAATGCCATCCAGCCGGTACTTATTTTCGGCTGTGATTTTATCATCATTCATGCGAATAACCATTTTCAGCATGGTATCAGCCTCCCTTCTTGAATTATTATATCATTATAGAGCTGGTTCTACAATCTTGAAAATCTGAATTTTTTATGACGGGCTTCGGGTCATGCTGGCCCGAAGTGGTAAAAAAAGAGCAGGGCGGCAAGCCCCGCAACGGAAGCCTGCCGCCCTCGTCTTACTTTGCCACCAGCTCGGAGAGCTCCCGCAACACCTTTGACACCTCGCCCCACAGCTTTTCATAGTCCCGCTTCAATCCGTCGATTTCCTCCGGGTACACGCCATAGGTGCGTGCGTGTACGGCGACCTGATTGAGATTGTTGGAAACGCGCCGTTGCAGAGAGATCAATTCTTTTACGGGCGCAAGGTCGATGTGCAGGATATACCCATTCAGAGCCATTTTCCGTACATAAGCCCCGGCGTTGGAAATGCCCGCCTCGGCCATCCGCTCATGGATGGCTGCCAGCTCGTCCGGCGTTACCATGACGTGCAGATGGACATTCCGCTTGCGGTTCTCCATCAGCGTTCCAGCTCCCGGCCTTTCCGGCGCTCTTTGGGTTCCTTTACCTTATCAAGCGGTTTTGCGTCCAGCTCCGGGGGCGTGGGTGGGATGGGCGTGTTGTTGGGTACGCCGTCGATCATGTTGCAGTTCTGCTCCGTGGAGAGCTCGGCGGTTTTCAGATAGTTGTCTTTTTCGTGCATGGCGATCCTCCTTTATCGTTCCTCATGGTTTTTATGGCTCCGCTTCTGGCCGGGCTCCTTCGGGGGTTCCTGCCCTCTGGTTCCTTCTTTGAGTCGGGCGGTAATGGATGAGCGCACCCGGTCAGGATTGCCCGGTGCTGGTTTCAGTTCATAATCCTCCATCTGCTTTTCGGTCAGCGGCTTTGCGTAGGTCAGTTCGCCCCATGCCATCAGCCTGCCGTCTGCCACAGGACGCCGCCTGTCATCGTCGTAGTTGACAATGGAAAGAGGCTGGTTATCCGGCGGCTTCGGGGTAAGTTCCTATGTCCACGGGGCGCTGGGTGGAATAATAGCGGTAAACGCCTTCCGGTCCCAGCTCGGTATGCTTGACCGCCGCATGGTAAAGCTGCTGATAATCGTCCACCCGGCGGTCAAAATCCCGCTGCGCCCATGCCTGGCTGTTTCCATAGCGGCCCCAGTAGTAATCCCGATGGCCGTTTTCCCCCTCGGGTAAACTGCCAGGTCACAAAGGGGCTCGGCGCTCCCGGATTATGCCCCAGCGCAAAGCCGTGTCTGGTTTCAAAGGCAGCAGCTTTCAAAATCACATATCCTTGTACTGTCTCCAAGAGATCCCTCCTTTCTGTGCCTCGGGCCAACATGACCCGAAGTGCTGGATGTTACGAAATGAGAGGGCAGACCGGGGAGGAATGTAATAAGATATTCCCACCCCGGAAACACCCTCAAAAAAGCCCGGAATGTCAAGCCTTTGGAGGCGGCAAATCGTAACAGCCGCCCGGCCTTTTCTCCCGCATTTTCCTCATGCGTTCCCGGCTTTTCCGGCGGTTCCCTTCGGCCTTGCAGGCGTCGGAACAGTAGGCTTGACGCCCCTCGGGCAAAAACGCCTTTCCGCAGACCGCACAGGCCCGCAGCTCCGGGGAGATGCCTTCCGTTGTCAGCGACGCTTGAAGCTCCGGGTTAAGAGGCAGGACAGCCTCACGGAAATAACGGCAGTACGCCCCTGTCCAGCACTTGTGCAGCATATAGCAGGCACAGTCCAGAGGAAGGCACAGGCCGCTTTCCCTGTCATAGTTGGCGCACATCCCCGTGACCAGAGTGCGGATTTTCTTCTTCTCGTCACGGGTCAGCTCCCGGGCGTCCATTTATGACTTCGGGCCACGATGGCCCGAAGGGCGGGGCTCCACGATCAGCGCCCGGAACTTCTTCCGGCACTGTTTTTTCTTTCCTTTGCACTCCTTGTAGTAACGGCATCCCTTACAAGGGTCGTCATTGTCCCAGCCGGGGTGCGGTACTTCCTTCATCATTCGTTCAAAAGGGCTGCTTGTAAAATTCATTCTCATTCCTCCGTATCTTCCTCCCACGGCGGGGTATCTTCGTCCTCGGGTTCCTCTTCGATCTCCTCCAGCTCCCCGTCCTCATATTCGCAGTAATCATCCTCCAAATCCGGGGCCTCATGCTTCGGCTTGTAAATCTTGAAATAGTAACCAATCCCACCGCCGGCCAGCACCACCGCACCGATCAGGAGCAGAGAGAGAAGGGGGCTGTCCTTTTTCTCCGGCTCGGGTTCCGGTACTTCCTCCACCGGTTCAGTGGGCTTTGGCTCTGGCTCCGGGGTCACTTCTTTGGGCGGTTCCTTGCCCTGTTCGGCAAGAGGAAGAAGGTCGTCTACGGTAACGGTATTGAGGAAATAGACGTTCTCGCTGGTTTTCTGTTTGTCGATCACCAGATAAAACACGCTCTCGTCTGCGGTGGTGATGGTGTAGAACTCTTTACCGTCCTCGTCGGTGGCGTTGTCCACCACGGTTCCCGTCCCGTCCGGGGTAAAGGGGTTCTGGGTTTCCGGCTCTGCTTCGGTTTCCACCGGGGAGGGAGCTGTCTCCGGCTGCGGCTCGCTGCTCTGGGCATAAGCCGGGACTGTAAAGATCAGGCAACACAAAAGGCTGGCAGCCATCGCCGCCAGCCTGCGGTATTTAGTTTTCTTCATGGGCTGTGTCCTCCTTTTCGGGTGCCTCCGGCTTCGGGTCAGTATGGCCCGAAGCGGTAAGGCTGTTTTTGGGGTCATTCAAAAAAGCCATAAGCTGGGCGGGGGTCAGTTTGAGCGAGCTCACCGCCTGCACGATCTGGCTGTTTTCTTCCTCCTGTTTCTGCTTTTCCAGCTCCCGGATTTTGGCCTGCCACTCGGCAGCCTTCTCCCGGGCTTTTTCCAGTTCCTTATCGAGCTTGTCGATCTTGTTCATGCAAGGACTCCTTTCCTCTGGCTCAAAAACGCCCGAAGGCATAGAAATGTGTCTGCCAGTAGCTTGAATTGATGTTTGCGTATTGGATGGGCGAACCACAATGGAGCATCATCCCGTCGCCCACATAAATCCCCACATGGGACACAGGGCCGGGGCTGTCATAGGTTCCCGTGAAAAAGATAATGTCGCCGGGCTTTGCCTCGGAGGGGGAAATGATAGCGCACTGGTTATAAATGCCCTGCGCCGTGGTACGGGGCAGGTTGTGGACGCCGCTGGCCGTGTACACCCAGCAGACAAAGCCCGAACAGTCAAAGGAGGTGGACGGGCTGGAGCCGCCCCACACATAGGGCCAGCCGATGTACTTTGTGGCTTCTTCCATGAGCGCCGCAAAAGCCGGGTCATCCAGCGCCTCGCCGGGTATCTCATAGCTGGGGCCGGTATCTTCGCCGCCGTTGTAAATCCCTTCCCACAGATAGGGTTTGTTGCCTTTGAGCTGCTGCATAACGGTGTAGATTTCCCGCTGCTGTTCGTTAAGCCTCGGCAGGATCACGGCAGGCAGCGTCTTGTTTGTGAGGGTCACATTTAAGATGTAATACTCATAGGGGACTTCCTCGGTGGTGGTTTCCCCGGTCTCCGGGTCGGTGCTGGTTTCGGTGCGGTAGCGTATCTCGACTTCCTCCGTCAAGGTCAGCTCATACTGTGCCTCGAAGATCTCCCGCAGTTCGTCCTGCACCTGTTCCCGGAAATACACATGGTACTTTGCCGAGAGATAGGACGCCAGCTCATAGGGGTTATGGCCGATCTCGTCCACGGAATAGCGGTACTCGTCATAGCCGGGATGGGTGCTTTCGATGTTCGCTACCGTCTGCGCCAGCTCGTTTTCCAGCGCCGTGTAGTCCTCGTCTACGCCCAGCAGGTCCGTATCCTCCGAGGCGTAGGAGGTGCCGGATAACGCATTGGCAAGGCCGCTGCCAAGCGTGGGAAAGATAGAGCTTACCGCCGACACAAGAAAACAGAGCAGCAACAGCAGGAGCAGGACCAGCACCGCCACAGGATGACGGGTCACAAATTGCGCCGCCCGACGGGTCGCAGTTCCCGAAGCGGCAGCGGTTTTCTTTGCGGTCTTTGCGCCCTGTTTTGCAGCCGCCTTTGCTTCTTTGGAATACCGGCGTTTCAGTTTCCATTTCTGCTGCACACGGGAAAGCGGATTGCTGGCAAGCTCCGGGTGCTCGGAGGCCAT
>NZ_QULJ01000019.1:0-4975 GCF_003481505.1 Clostridium sp. OM05-5BH
CCCCGGAGGAAGCCTTTCATCCCCGGTTTGTGGAAGCCTTGCAGAAGCAAGACCAAGTGGAATATCTGCTGGATGTGCTGCTATTTGGGGAGACAGAGGAAAAAGCGGCTTTGATTACGGACTACGGAAAGGATGTGATACAGCTTGAACAGCGAATGGCAGAGCTTGCAGCCGCAGACGCAGCAAGAACTAAAAAACACCATGAACGCCATGCAGCCGCCCCAGAGCATTGAGGAAATCAAGGCGGGGCTGGAAACCACCGAGAAAGGCGGTGTCCGTCAGAGCATACGGAACTGCCTGACCGTATTCCAGCGTGACCCGCTGCTTTCCGGGGCTATCGCATACAACATCCTGACTGACCGCAAGGACATTATAAAGCCCATCGGCTTCTACAGAGAAAGCACCGCCCTGAACGATACGGACATGAAGTATCTGCTTCTCTATCTGGAAGAAACCTATGGGCTTACCAATGAGAAAAAGATTGATAACGCCATCGGGATTGTGGCGAATGAAAACAAGTACCATCCCATCCGGGACTATTTAAGTGCCCTTGTGTGGGACGGTACAGAACGAATTCGCTTCTGTCTGCGGCACTTTCTGGGGGCTGACGCAGACGATTACACTTATGAAGCGTTGAAGCTGTTCCTGCTGGGTGCAATCTCACGAGCCTTTCAGCCGGGGTGCAAGTTTGAAATCATGCTCTGTCTGGTCGGCGGTCAGGGGGCTGGCAAGTCCACCTTCTTCCGTCTGCTGGCAGTCCGGGACGAGTGGTTCTCCGATGATTTGCGGAAGCTGGACGATGACAATGTGTACCGCAAGCTGCAAGGTCACTGGATTATCGAAATGTCGGAAATGATGGCAACCGCCAACGCCAAGAGCATTGAGGAAATCAAGTCATTTTTAAGCCGGCAGAAAGAGGTTTACAAGATACCCTATGAAACCCACCCGGCAGACCGCCCCCGTCAGTGCGTGTTTGGCGGCACTTCCAATGCCCTTGACTTCCTGCCCCTTGACCGTTCAGGCAACCGCCGTTTTATCCCGGTCATGGTGTACCCGGAGCAAGCCGAGGTTCACATTTTGGAGGACGAAGCTGCTTCCAGAGCCTATATCGAGCAGATGTGGGCAGAAGCGATGGAGATTTACCGAAGCGGCAGGTTCAAGCTGGCTTTCAGCCCCGCCATGCAGCGGTATCTCAAAGAACACCAGCGGGATTTTATGCCGGAGGACACCAAAGCAGGGATGATACAGGCGTATCTTGATAAGTACACCGGGAGCATGGTCTGCTCCAAGCAGCTCTACAAGGAAGCCTTGAACCATGCCTTTGACGAGCCGAAGCAATGGGAAATCCGGCAAATCAACGAGATTATGAACCAGTGCATTGACCGCTGGCGGTACTTCCCGAACCCAAGGATGTTTTCTGAATATGGCAGACAAAAGGGCTGGGAGCGTGAAAACCCGGCAACGGACTCCGGCAACCCGTCTGAAAAAACGATGGACGGTTTTGTGGAGGTCACAGAACAGATGGAGCTTCCATTCTGAAAATGACAGCCCGTTGCACCCCCTGTTGCTATCCCGTTGCCGAGCCGGTTGCCGGGGAAAAACCTTTATTTCCGGGCTTTTCTCCCTTATAACAACCAAAACAACAGAAAAATAAAAGAAAAGTATAAATAGTAACCATCGCCAGATTGAGATTGTTTGCAAGGTCTTTTGAAGCCCGTTGCCGGACTTCGTTGCCGACACCCTCTGTCTGGCTATTTTCATGTATGGAGGATAACTGCCTATGGCAAAAAACAAAACAGAGATTCATGTGACTACTGTGTTTGACGGGGAGCTTGACGCAACCGATGTGTTCGTCAGCCTGATTTCCCAGAAATATGGAAAGACAAATTCAAAAGAATATCTTGCTAAAAAGAAAGATTTGAAGTATAATGAAGATGAGGTTCAAAAGAGCCAGATACCGTCTGGATTGTGTGGGTAAATGGCTATGATGAACGAAATGGAATACAGAACAATCGGTTCGGCACTTGCCGGAGGGTATCGTGCAGCGGTCTATTGCAGGCTGTCAAAGGACGATGACCTGCAAGGCGAAAGTGCCAGTATCGCAAACCAGCGTGATATGCTGGAAAAATACTGCGAAAGGCAGGGGTGGGAGGTTGTTGCAGTCTATCAGGACGATGGCTTCACAGGTCTTAATATGGAGCGTCCTGATTTACAGAGAATGTTGAGAGCCATTGAGCGCAGGCAAATCAACCTTGTCATCACGAAAGACCTCAGCCGACTGGGGCGTAACTATCTGCAAACCGGGCATTTGATTGAGGACTTTTTCCCAAGAAACGGTGTCCGCTATATCGCCATGAATGACGGTATCGACACCCTGCGGGATAACAACGACATCGCCCCGTTCAAGAATATCCTGAACGAGATGTACAGCAAGGATATTTCCAAGAAAGTCCATTCCTCTTATCTTCTGAAAGCGCAGAAAGGACAGTTTACCGGGTGTCTTGCCCCGTTTGGGTATCGGAAAGACCCGGAGGACAAAAACCATCTGCTCATTGACGAGGAAACCGCCCCGATTGTGCGGCTGATTTTCGGATATGCCCTAAACGGTCATGGTCCGAACTATATCCGCAGACGGCTGGAGGAAGAAAAAATCCCCTGCCCCACATGGTGGAACCGGGAACGGGGGCTTCGCAATACCCGCACCAAATGGGAAAAGAAAGACCCGGAAAACGGGCGGTATATGTGGGACTTCTCCGTTATCAAAGACCTTTTGATGAATCCCGTCTACACCGGGGCGATTGCTTCCCAGAAAAAGGACTACCGTTTCAAAATCGGCACGATTGGGGAAAAGAAGCCGGAGGACTGGATTGTGGTGGAGGGACAGCATGAACCGCTGATTGACCGCATGAGCTTTGACATTGTGCAGAACAAGCTGAAATCCCGCCAGCGTCCGGGGCAGACCAATGAAATCAGCCTGTTTGCCGGACTGTTAAAATGCGGCGAGTGTAGGAAGTCGCTGACGGTACGCTATACAAACGCAAAACATCCCCAGCGGATTTATTCCTGCAAGACCTACAACGCCTTTGGAAAGAACCACTGCACCCAGCACCGGATTGATTATGACACCCTTTACAGCCATGTGCTGCGGAAAATCCGGGAATGTGCCAGAGCTGCCCTGATGGACGGGGAAGCGGTTGCCGACCGCCTGACCAATACCTGTGAAGCCGAGAAGCGGGAACAGCGTGAAGCAATGGAACGCTCCCTTACAAGGGACGAGGAACGGATTGAGGTTCTGGACAAAATGGTCATGCGGCTTTATGAGGATATGATTGCAGGGCGTATCAGTGAGCAGAATTTCAACACCATGCTGGAAAAGACACAGACCGAGCAGACGGAGCTTAAAACAAAAGTGTCAGAGGGCAGAAAGCGGCTGTCCGATGAAGTCCAGCTTGCCAATGACGCAAAACAATGGGTGGAAGCCATTCAGGAATACGCCAACATCACAGAGCTGGACGCAGCCACCCTCAACCGCTTAATCAAAGAAATCGTCGTGCATGAGCGCATTGACGAAGATAAAACAAGACACATTTCTATCGAAATTCATTTTAATCTCAAACCCATCCCGGAGGTGGAACAGGTCACTGCCTGACCTGTCCCGCCGGGACGGTTCTCTTAAAAACACCATATAGATTTTTTGTACGCCGCCGCCCGCCATCGAGCAGAGTTTTACACCTAATTGGGGATAAAACAGCTCATGGCTGGCGGCGGTGTCGTTCTGATCGGCCTTCAGCTTATCCCTCTGCTGTCCGGTCTGTTCAGCTAAGTGTCACCCGTTGTCCCTTTTTCCAGAAGGAGCTGATGTATGGACTTTATCATCGACGCAATCGTTGAATGGCTGAAAGGTCTGCTCGTCGATGGTATCATGGGAAATCTGGATGGCCTTTTCGATAACGTCAATCAGAGCGTTGGCGAGATCGCCACACAGGTAGGCACGACCCCGGCGGACTGGAACGCCGGGGTCTTTTCCATGATACGACAGATCTCTGAAACTGCCATCCTGCCAATCGCCGGGGTCATCCTCACTTTTGTAATGACCTATGAGCTGATACAGATGCTCATAGAACGCAACAACCTCCATGAAGTTGACACATGGATGTTTTTTAAGTGGGTGTTCAAAACCTTTGTGGCTGTGATGATCCTGACGAATACCTTCAATATCGTGCTGGCGGTCTTTGATGTGAGCCAGCATGTGATCCAGCAGTCAGCGGGCATTATCCAGAACGGGACAGAGATCACGCCGGATGTGCTGGACAGTCTGCGGACAGAGCTTGAGGCGAGGGAGTTAGGCCCTCTGTTCGGACTCTGGCTACAATCCTTCCTGATCCAGCTTACCATGATTGCCTTAAATATCGTGATCTTCGTCATCGTGTATGGCCGTATGACTGAAATCTATTTACTCACAAGTTTAGCGCCTATCCCGTTTGCCACAGTCCCCAACAGGGAAACCGGACACATGGGGCAGAACTATTTCCGCTCCCTCTTTGCGGTGGGCTTTCAAGGTCTGTTGATCTTAGTCTGTGTCGCAATCTATGCGGTGCTGATCCAGAGTATCGCCACCGACGGCGACCCCATCGGGGCGATCTGGGGCTGCGTGGGATATACGGTGCTGCTGTGTTTTACCTTATTCAAAACAGGCAGTCTTGCAAAATCCATCTTCGGCTGCCATTAAGAGACTTCGGGCCATGCTGACCCGAAGC
This sequence comes from Clostridium sp. OM05-5BH, assembly GCF_003481505.1. NCBI lineage: Bacteria > Bacillati > Bacillota > Clostridia > Eubacteriales > Clostridiaceae > Clostridium > Clostridium sp. OM05-5BH. Next base: position 4,758 of record NZ_QULJ01000019.1, read on the forward strand.
GGAAAGGAGGCGGTATGCCTCGGCGTTACAAACAGGGTGCGGACGGACAGCCGCACCCGGCTTTCTATGGAAAGCTCCCCGAAGAATTTTCTAAAGCAGACACCATGCGCTTTATGGTGGAAACCGATCTGAAACTGTCCGGGTGCGTATCGGCGGACACGCTGGCGGCACTCCGGGCGGAAGGCTATGACTACAAGGACGGGAACCTTGTTCCCGCC
>NZ_QULJ01000019.1:4985-6651 GCF_003481505.1 Clostridium sp. OM05-5BH
GGCCATGCTGACCCGAAGCGGAAAGGAGGATCATGCCGAAAGAAAAATTTTCGATAATCTATGCAGATCCACCGTGGCGGTATGAGCAGAAAAACAGGCAGGGATCAGCAGAGCTTCATTATCCCACTATGAGTATTGAAGAAATTTGTTCCCTTCCAGTGGCCGACTTGGCTGCAAAAGACAGCGTTTTGTTTCTGTGGGCAACATTCCCACAACTGCCGGAAGCCTTAAAGGTCATTAAAGCATGGGGCTTTTCTTATCGTTCTGTGGCTTTTGTATGGATAAAGAGGAACCGGCGCTCCTACTCATGGTTTTACGGTCTGGGGTATTGGACCAGAGGCAATGCAGAAATTTGTCTTTTAGCAGTAAAAGGACATCCGAAGCGTAAGTCTACCGGTGTTCACCAGCTTATTGTTTCCCCGATAGAGCGCCACAGTAAAAAGCCGGACGAGGCCAGGCGGAAAATTGTAGAACTGATGGGCGATATACCACGAGTGGAATTGTTCGCCAGAGAAAAAAAGCCCGGATGGGACGTGTGGGGAAACGAAGTTGAAAGCACTGTAAACTTGTAACAGCTTCGGGTCATGCTGACCCGAAGCGGAAAGGAGAAATCCATGCAGGAAAAAACTGCGGGCGGAACACCAGCCGCCCCTATAAAGCTGGATGTAAGCGTGCGGGTCATCGAACCTGTGAAAAATCTCATGGGCTTTGCCAGCGTGAAATTCAATGACTGCTTTGTGGTGGAAAATCTGAAAATCGTACAGGGCAGCAAGGGGCTCTTTCTTGGGATGCCCAGCCAGCCAGACGGCAAAGGCGGCTACCGGGATATGGCCTACCCTGTCACAAAGGAGTTCCGGGAACAGCTCAACACCGCTGTTCTGCAAGCCTATGAGGCAAAGCTGGAACAGATGGCGGAGCGTGGCTCTGTGGGGCGTGCATCCATCAGCGACCAGCTCAAAGCCGGAAAAGCGGCTGCCGAACAGGCAAAGGCAGAACGGCCTCCGAAGGAAAAGCCCAGCCGCAGCGCAGAGCGTTGACCTCGGGCCATGCTGGCCCAAAGCAGAAAGGAGGCGGAAACCATGCCACGCAAACGGACGGGCTATGACGCGGCCTGCTATTACGACGGAAAACTGCTGGGCCGCTGTACCAAAGCGGACAGCGATGCCTATACCCTGTTGATGAACGCCTGCGGCGGGGAGGCCGCCCGTGTCCTGCGGGAATACGCCTACTTTTCCCCGGAACTTCGCGCCATATTGGAAAAGGCGGCGCTCATGCAGGCGGACCGGAGCCGGACGGGCGGAATGTTCCATGCGCCGAAAAGTTCCCCGTGGGGCGAGGTGCAGAGCTGTGAAACCCTCTGTCCAGGGGTGTTTCTGGTATCTACCGCCAGCCACGGCGGAACGATGGTGGCAAACGAGGTAGCCGCCGTCCTCTCCCCGGCGGCGAAAAAGTGCGGCTTCAAGGATAAGGGCTATATCTGCTATGAGGAGGACGCACAGGAAAGTGTGGTGCTCCGGGAACTGCTGGACAAAAAACTGTGGAACATCCCTGACCGCATTAAGGACAAAGGACAGTTTGAAGAAAAACTCAATCAGTCCATCCGGCAGTATCACCCCGAATACTGGCGGGCAAGGCAGAGCGGACGAGAGGCCGCCGAAGCTGCCCG
>NZ_QULJ01000002.1:0-7057 GCF_003481505.1 Clostridium sp. OM05-5BH
ACTTGTGGCCACAGAGGCATTGCTTGCCATTTAGCTATTTAGCAATATACTGCAAAAAAGATTATTGAGTTTATACAACATCTATTGTTTTACGCAATACCTCCTTAAAATATCTATATTAAGAAAATTCGCCACAAATTTTCGGTGATTTATCAATCGCTTTTCGAGTTTTTATATGTTTATGCAAAAAGAATGATATTTTTTTTATATCAACAAGTTCTCTTTCTTTTTATCGTTTTAACTCAAACATCAAAACACAAAACTTGAATACCCGGTTTTTATATCAGAAAAATATACGATATATGTTGATAATTAACAATTTATTAAGTTTTATTTACCATTTTTAGATTATATTGCATATATAGGGATTCTGTGGTATACTACAGTTAGTTATAAAAAGCTCATAACCGATTAGTAAAGGGAGGGATACCATTGGGGCTATAGAGGAGGAGAATTTGAGAGAATAGTGCCTTACATAATGGTGGGCGCTAAAAAATCTGAGTTTGTTACTATGGTAAAGTCTCAAGGAGGTCATTTATGAAGAAAGGTTTGAAAAAGGCATTGGGTCTGTTGGTAGCGCTGAGTCTCATGGTAGTTGGTAGCGCATTTAGTGCTCTTGCTGCTGATTCTCCAGAACAGAGACAAACATTCAGTGTCGATCTGAATAATTTTGACGAAAGCCAGCCCTATTCGGAAACATTACATTTCGAGAAGGACGGTCAGCCGGTAACAGTGACACTTAGCTATACGCCTCCTTTAACTCGTGATCCTGCTACTGAAGGAACGTGGAAATCGGATGCATTTTGGGGTGTCGCAGGTATGGATTACAGATTTGACTTATCAAAGAGTGGTAGCCAGTGGAAAATTTCTAATGCACGTGATTTAAATACCTACTGTGTTGGCGGAACGGTTGAAGATGAAAGTTTAGCCATTGGCCGTGCAACATCTACCTCAAGCAAAGCGGCCGAAGTGACTGGCTCTATGAGAGCAAATGTAGTCGGCGGAGTAGGAACACTTTCTTTCGCTTTAAGAACGGAAGTTTTTAATGGAGAAGTTTCTACCGTATTAAATTAAGAATAATATAAGTAGAGTCCTATTCAAAAAGGTGTTGATGTAAATATGTCGGCAATGTCTATATTTTTTCTAGTTGTATGCTCCGTCCTTGGACTTGGTGTTTTATACTGTATAGCTCGAATTATAGGATGGCTATTCAATCAGATAAAAAATAATGCTGATTAAGTGAAAGCAATTATACAATTTAAAAGGGTTGTTGCAAAGAGAAAAGTAATGTTCTGTATATGGTAGATTTAATAATTGACATATACTATATATAGTAAATTGAGTCTGTTTTGTAACAACCTTTTTAAAAGAAAATTTTTAGTAACAATTAGATAGAGTAGAGGTACGTTAACCATTAACATATCCTCTACTCTATTTTTTTATTTTTGCCTCCTATCTACGACAAATTTTGCAAAAAATACATTATATGATAATAAAAGAACTACGAGATTTTTACGCGGAGGTTGCTAATAACATGAGTTAGATTATTGAGAAAAAATAGATGAAGCAACGCCCCTTTTGCTTTACCTCCTCCTAGATGGGAGGAGTTTTATTCCAATTTAAACTTTTTTAAGGCTCAAACAAGCTGTTATTTGTTTGAGCTTTTTTTATGTTCGACACCTTATTTCAGGATTTGCTATCGAAACAGAGCCAGTCTTGAGATAAGCTGTCGAGGCTTTTTTAGAACGAGTAGCCATCTTTACTATTTTATAGATTTTTCACTGTTATTTTTTGAAAATTTCAGAAATTTCAGCCTACATATACGCTCCCCGCCGCTTCTGTTTTGTTGTCCATCCATCACAAAACAAAGCGGAGGTTCAATATGGCTATTATAAATTTACGGGACTATTACCCTTTTTATACGTCAGACTACTTTATGGAAGTACCAGAAGATGTTGTTGAAATGTTCAAGGAGTTTGACCGGAAGGAAGCCGCTTACCGTCTGCGTACATACCGGCACAAAGCCTATTACTCCCTGGATCGGAATGATGGAATTGAGCATGAGGCGCTTTTCGTTGCGTTCTCTCCCTATGAACTGTATGAGCGTAAAGTGACGATACAAGAACTCTATACCGCCATCTCACGACTGCCCGACAAACAGGCAAAGCGCATTTACGCTCATTTCATTCTCGGCTTGACGAAACAAGACATTGCCCGGGCCGAGGGTGTGGATGAAAAGGTCGTGCGGCTCGCCATTGAGCGCGGCCTTCGGAACTTGGAAAAAATTTTAAAAAAATTTTTATAAGGTGTACCGATTTCGCCTCAAAAATGAAATGGCTTATGAGAGGCAGTCAAAGCCTCGGGCCACATTGGCCCGAAGCGGGACACGCCTCACGCAGATTGAAAACTGAATAAAAGATAGACGGATACGAAGGGTGCTTGTGTCCAGTGACAGGCCCGCCATGACCTCTATTTTTACACTAGAGAGAGCGACCAGGCCCATGCCGTAGGCAGACTGTGGCAGGTCTGCCGGACAAAACACAAAACCCGGATACTTGCGATTAGTCACAATCCGAGCGTGCAGCGGTGTTGCGAACCGTGAGCCGTCGCAGGTAATGAGATCGCCTTGCCATCAGAATGGGGAGAGCTGAAATGCTATGGGACAAAAAGCCAACTGTCCGTCCGGTCTATCTGAAAAAACTTTCTAACCTGTGGGGCCCTTCCTCTATTACTGTCTGATGATAGGGCAACCGTTCTGGCTGGGCCCCATATTTTTCTATGAACAGGAGAATTTTATGAAGGAAAATATATCTAGTCCAGAATTAACGCTGAATATATGGAGTAATGACGCCTGCCGGGGCTATGTGATTATGGCCATGCAGGACTGTGGATTCACCCATAAAGATATTAGCCGTGTAGTAAATCAGCTTTATGGAGTGTTTGACTTATACACACTCAACGAGGCTGAACAGAAATATTATAACGGCGATTATTAGCTTCGGGCCAACGTGGCCCGAGGCTGGGGAAAGCTCAAAGGGCAGTTCCTTCCAGGGAGCCGCTTTTTTAGGTTTCCCCAGCAGACAAGAGGGAAGCTGGCCGCTGTTCATCCGTACTGAAAAGTGGAGGTTTTCGATGGTTCAATCTGTTACATACCAAAGCGAAAAACAATCCGTATATTTTCAAGGGAAACTTATCGTATTGGAAAATCTAATTCCGGTACTATCCCCGGATGAAAAGAACAAGCGAAAAAGAGAAATCGAAAATCACTTATATGATGTGTTCAGTAAATACACGGACAGATTTTACTAATCAACCGCAACATTGTTGTCCGGGGCTGCCTATGGTATAATATAATTGTAAGGTTGGTAGCTCCATTCCATACGGAAGGAGCCCAATATGGACATTATCAGAGAAGATTGTATATACGCGAGACAGTCGGTAGACCGTAAGGACAGTATCAGCATTGAAAGCCAGATTGATTTTTGTAAGTATGAGCTGAAAGGCGGAAGCTGTAAAGTATTCAAGGATAAAGGCTATTCCGGGAAGAATACGGACAGGCCGGAGTTTCAAAAGCTGTTAGGAGAAATCCGAAAGGGCCGGGTGCGGCGGGTAATCGTTTATAAGCTGGACAGAATCAGCCGTTCCATTCTGGACTTTGCAAACATGATGGAGCTGTTCCAGGAATATGACGTGGAGTTTGTTTCGTCCACAGAAAAGTTCGACACCTCAACCCCAATGGGGCGGGCCATGCTGAATATTTGTATCGTATTCGCACAGCTTGAACGTGAGACAATCCAGAAACGCGTCACGGACGCTTACTACTCCCGGTGCCTGAAAGGTTTTCACATGAGCGGACAGGCCCCCTATGGTTATCAGTTGGAGCCGACAGTGGTTGAAGGTATCCGCACAAAAAAGATGGTGGCAGACCCCGAAACTTCCCAATATGTAAAGCTCATGTTTGAAATGTATTCCGAGCCGGAAACGTCTTTTGGTGACATTACACGGTACTTTGAGGAACAGAACATCAAAGTTTACGGTAAATCGCTATTCCGTACCTTTATTTCACAGCTTTTAAGAAATCCTGTTTACGCACAAGCAGATTTAGAACTCTACGAATTTTTTAAAAGCCAGGGGGCGGCTATTGTCAATGACGCTTCCGATTTTGCCGGAACCAATGGCTGTTATCTCTATCAGGGCCGGGACGTGAAGGAGGATAAAGACAGGAGCCTGAAAGACCAGATACTTGTAATCGCTCCACATGAAGCGCTCATACCGTCTGATGTATGGCTGAAATGCAGGAAGAAGCTAATGACAAATAAGAGTTTTCAACAAGGACGTAAGCCGAAAAATACATGGCTTGCCGGAAAAGTTAAATGCGGGTGTTGCGGATATGCCTTAAAGGCAACACACGTTCCGAACAGCGAAGGCTATTTTCGCTGTAGTAAACGGACTGAAAATAAAGGCTGCCCGGGCTGTGGTAAAATCCGTAAATCTGAATTTGAGGAATTTATTTTCAGTGCTATGCGGGCGAGATTTAAAAATTTTCAAGTCCGCCATAGCCGGGAGGAAAAAGTCAATCCCAAACTGACCGCCCATCAAATTGAACTGGCGCAAGTTGAAGCCGAGATTGAAAAACTACTTGATACGCTAACCGGAGCCAACGCAACACTTCTTGCCTATGCTAACAAAAAAATTGAAGAACTGGACACTCGCCGCCAGACCATTTCAAAGGAGATTGCGGAAATGTCCATTGAAACAATGTCACCCCAAAAGGAGCAGGAACTCTCTTATTACCTCGACCATTGGGACAGCATTGAATTTGACGACAAAAGGAAAGCCGTTGACGGCCTGATTATTTCAATCAGCGCAACTAGCGACCACGTTCAAGTAGAGTGGAAAATCTAAGCTCTAACTTCTGGATTATCCCACTCTACTTACTTTCAAATCTATCTTTTCTTTTTAATCTTGTTTGTACCCCTTGTACACCGTTGCTTACTTTAGCTGAACATTTTAGAAAGAAAAAACTAACCAAAACGAATGTAAAAGAATTACTGGAGGGAAAAGAAACCCTGGTAAAAGGAATCAAAAACAAAGAGAAAAAGCCCTACAATGCCGTTGTAAAAATTGGGGAAAAGGGATATATTGATTTTATATCTTTCTCAAAATAAACATAAAAGCCCTTTAAAGAGGGCTTTTATATATTAATCACAAATCACTTATCACAAATCACTTATCACAAATCACAAGTGATTTGTGATTGTTGATGATAAAATAAGAATAAGAAGAAATAGAAAGAAGTGAGTGATTGTGGGAAATTTAGGCGCACAAAAAGAAAAACGAAATGATACACCAATCAGTGCAAAAAAAGATATAATGGGAGATAAGACGGTTCGTGTTCGTGCTGACTTGCACCATATCATAAAAATCGAAACAGCAAAGAATGGCGGAAACGTAAAAGAAGTTATGGAAATAAGACTTAGAAGCAAACTTAAGAGTGTGTTGATATTGCAGTATCTTAAAATTTTGTGTATAATAGGAATTGAAGTTAAATTAGATGCTAAAAATTTGTAATTAAGAAGGAGGGATTCGTCATGTTGGTATTCCAAATGCGTAATGTAGATAAAACATCTACTGTTTTGAAACAGACTAAAAACAGTGATTACACAGATAAATAAATACGTTAGATTAATTCCTACCAGTGACTAATCTTATGACTTTTTAAACAGATAACTAAAATTACAAACAAATCGTTTAACTTCTGTATTTATTTACAGATGTAATCACTTCAGGAGTGATTACATGAACAAAAATATAAAATATTCTCAAAACTTTTTAACGAGTGAAAAAGTACTCAACCAAATAATAAAACAATTGAATTTAAAAGAAACCGATACCGTTTACGAAATTGGAACAGGTAAAGGGCATTTAACGACGAAACTGGCTAAAATAAGTAAACAGGTAACGTCTATTGAATTAGACAGTCATCTATTCAACTTATCGTCAGAAAAATTAAAACTGAACATTCGTGTCACTTTAATTCACCAAGATATTCTACAGTTTCAATTCCCTAACAAACAGAGGTATAAAATTGTTGGGAGTATTCCTTACCATTTAAGCACACAAATTATTAAAAAAGTGGTTTTTGAAAGCCATGCGTCTGACATCTATCTGATTGTTGAAGAAGGATTCTACAAGCGTACCTTGGATATTCACCGAACACTAGGGTTGCTCTTGCACACTCAAGTCTCGATTCAGCAATTGCTTAAGCTGCCAGCGGAATGCTTTCATCCTAAACCAAAAGTAAACAGTGTCTTAATAAAACTTACCCGCCATACCACAGATGTTCCAGATAAATATTGGAAGCTATATACGTACTTTGTTTCAAAATGGGTCAATCGAGAATATCGTCAACTGTTTACTAAAAATCAGTTTCATCAAGCAATGAAACACGCCAAAGTAAACAATTTAAGTACCGTTACTTATGAGCAAGTATTGTCTATTTTTAATAGTTATCTATTATTTAACGGGAGGAAATAATTCTATGAGTCGCTTTTTTAAATTTGGAAAGTTACACGTTACTAAAGGGAATGGAGATAAATTATTAGATATACTACTGACAGCTTCCAAGAAGCTAAAGAGGTCCCTAGCGCCTACGGGGAATTTGTATCGATAAGGGGTACAAATTCCCACTAAGCGCTCGGGACCCCTTGTAGGAAAATGTCCTAAGTGTGGCAACAATATTGTATTAAAAAAATCGTTTTATGGTTGTTCAAATTATCCTGAATGTAAGTTTACTTTAGCTGAACATTTTAGAAAGAAAAAACTAACCAAAACGAATGTAAAAGAATTACTGGAGGGAAAAGAAACCCTGGTAAAAGGAATCAAAAACAAAGAGAAAAAGCCCTACAATGCCGTTGTAAAAATTGGGGAAAAGGGATATATTGATTTTATCTCTTTTTCAAAATAAACATAAAAGCCCTTTAAAGAGGGCTTTTATATATTAATCACAAATCACTTATCACAAATCACAAGTGATTAATCACAAATCACTTGTGAT